>JADGNM010000086.1 GCA_017883485.1 Methanosarcina sp. | reverse complement strand
AGGATTGCAAATTTTTTCATGAAATTCAGGGCAAAATCAAACATATTTGGTATCAGTTTGTCCTATTTGTAGAATCAAATAGACTTTTACGACACTCTCTTTTAAAATAGAAAAAGTTGCTTGGAAATTTATATCAAAAATCCAGCTCAGGCGAAGGAGCTTTAAATCGTTTAGGTTTTTAACGTCTTTAATATCCGCCATCCTGTTATTCAGGATGTCCTTAATTATAGATTCCGTGCATCCTGTCGTATCCGGCAGATAAATGTCTAAGGCCGGATTCCGGACTTTTCCTCCTTCGTCATAGTTTTCACTTATAAGTCTAAGGATATCAAGCTTATCTGCATCGCGAATCAGTTTTGAGTAAAAAAGAAGTTCTTTTGAGTCAATTATGCATCCTGGGATTTCTTTAAGGTTGTGATACTCCACTGCTTTTAAGATAAGACTTTTTTCATTCCGGGAAAGGCGCGAAAGTATTCCTTTCCTTTTCAGAATTTTTATGCCGAGTAGGGCGTGGTTTTCCGAATCCGAGTCCTTGAATGTCTTATATTTAGTAAATTGTTCAAAGCGGCCCAGATCATGGAATAAAGCTATTGTTTCTGCAAGCCTGCAGCCTTCCTCACCTACAGTTTCAGATTTTGCAAGTAAAACGATATTTTCGCAAACCTTAGTGGTATGTTCGATTTTCATCCCGATGTTATCATAGATAAAAGAATCGGCAGAAGAGAAATCGTCCACATAATTCCAAAACCATTTTCTGAAGAAATTCAGATCCTCTTTCTGCATGTTTTGCAATTGGGATTTCACTATATAATACTTTGTGTATTTGAAGAATTAATAATTCACAGTTTTAACTTTTTAATATTTGTAAACTTTAATAATTGCGTCAACATTAACAATTTTTATCTTTTTTCTGGATAGTTATTTATCTATCAGCGTTATTTCTATAATAATAGGACTTAAACAGTTGAACTGAAAAATTAAAGAAATTGAACTGAAAAATTAATGGCCTTAAAGCTCAATTATCCAAATAGCAACTTCAATCGCAAAGTCTAATGTACTTGATTTTATACTTGGGTGAGCAAGCCGGAGGTATAAGTCCAGGCATCGTCAGAAACCAGGTTATTCAAACTACATAAAATATATATTGATGGAACTACCTCAAATTGGATGGTGTGTTTTAGGCAAAACACATCTAAACTGGGTAAATTATCCGTGGGGGAATCAAAAGGAGTATATATTCTAACTTTCATATTATTAATGTTCTAATTTACTTAATCATTAAGTTATTGAAACAGTTATTGCGACGAGCAGTAAAAGATCTTTAAATGTTATTACAAATGACAGTCAATTATTACTAATGACCGTTAAAGGCTATTATGATGCTTTACGTAAGAACTCATTAGAATAAATAGGGGTATTTAATGAGCTCAATTAAAAAAACTAATTTAATTATTAATCATTTCGTCTTGGTTGCTTGCATATTATGTTTTTTATCAGCTTTTATATATGTAGCAGGAGCTGTTGCAAGCCAAGAATCAAACATGGGAAATAATGGGACTACTATTGTTCCTACTCTCAGTGAAGTACTGGAGCAGCATCCGGTTTCTGTGGAAGGCCTGTTAGATAAAGCCAACATGTTGTATTCTTTGAGAGAATATGCTATTTCTGTGGACTGCTATGATGATGCACTTAAAATCGGTCCCAATTCGTCAATGGCCTGGTATGGGAAGGGACGTTCCCTGTCCAAATTAGGAAAACATAGCGATGCAATTGGCTCTTATGATAATGCTCTTGCCACGTTTCCAGTTTCCTCTGAGAATTGGTATAATAAAGGTAACGAGCTTTTTGAGCTAAAAAAATATATCGAGGCTATTAATTGCTATGACAAGAGCCTTGATGAGGATACTTATCTTTCCACGGTATGGCTCCAAAAAGCTCTTGCCTTCGAGCAAGTTGAACTTAGCCAGGATGCATTGATTTCTTATGGGAAAGCTATTGAATTGAACTCCAATTCGTCCAGAACTCTTCATATGAAAGGAATGGCTTATGCCGAACTTCAGCAGTATGAGGAAGCAATAAAGTGTTTTGACAGAGCTCTTAACATCACTCCGAATGACTTTGAACTCTGGTATCGGAAAGGAATAATTTTTGATAGTCTTAAGGATCAAAAAGCAGCAATAGAGTGTTACAACAAGGCAATCTCCTTTAATCCTGACCTTGCAGAGGCCTGGTATAACAAAGGCGCGGATCTTCAAAGTCTTGGAACTTATGAGGAGGCTCTAGCCTGCTACGATTTTGTCCTTAATTCAAAACCTGAAAACTCGAACCTTAGCGTTCTGCAGAAAAAGAGCGCATGTCTCGAGAAGCTTGGGAGAAATGAGGAAGCTCTCCAGTGCTACGATCAGATTCTGGCTTATAATCCCAATAATTCTGAAGCGTGGCACGGTAAAGGTTATTTGCTTGATAAGACTGGAAAGTACAATGAAGCAATAGTTTGCTATGACAAAGCTCTTAACCCTGAAGCAGAGCTTGAACTGGTGGAGCTTGGAAGCGGTCTGAACGAAAAGCTGAATGCCTATGAATCGGCACTTCCCAGCTATCCCGAAAACTCTGATTTTAAGTTGCCTGCAATTAAGATCTGGTACGACAAAGGGCTGGCTTTTGACAAGCTAGAAAATAGCGAGGCAGCACTTGAATGTTATGATAAGGTTCTAGAAAACGAATCCGAGCATCCTGCTGTCTGGTACAGGAAAGGCCTGGACCTGGACAAGCTTGGCAGGTATGCGGAAGCAGCTGAGAGTTATAATAAGGCTCTTGATCTGGATCCTCGGTATGCTAAAGTTTGGTACAAGAAAGGTTTCGACTCTTCAAAAACTAAAGATTACAAAAGTGCAGCAGATAGCTATGATAAGGCCCTCTCAATTGACGACAACTACACACTTGCATTGTGCGGCCAAGCTTTTGCCCTGGCAAAACTGGGAAAGTACGAAGACTCTATAAAATGTTATGACAAAGTTCTTATTGCTGTTCCTGACAGCGCTGAGACCTGGTACAATAAAGGAATTGTCCTTGACCAGCTGGGCAGGTACAATGAAGCTTCAGACTGCTATAACCAGACTCTCCAATATGATCCGGCATTTTCTGCCGCTCATTTCAAGTTGAATAAAAACATGGAGCTGTCTTCAAAGCAAAACCAGGTTTCCGGGCCGGTAAATAACAGCTTAAACGTCAGTGTAGTCCATATATTTTCAGGAAACTTTTTGCCTTATCTTCTGGACTACAGGTCTTCCGACTCCGGAGAAAACTCAGATTTTTCAAAAAGACTGAATTCGTTCAGTCAGGAGTTCGGCTATGATGTAGTATGGTATGGGAAAGCTTCGACCAGTGATAAACTTGGAATGTATGAGGATGCCCTTAGCTCTTATGATATGGCTCTTATGATTAACCCTGCACGTACTGAGACCTGGTATGAAAAAGGCCTGGAACTTGACAGGCTCGGAAGAAGCGAGGAAGCTCTGGAATGTTATAAAAAAGCCATGGAGCTGAACCCTCAATCAAGCTATGCCCTGTACGGAGCGGCCTCAACTGCAAGTGGCCTTGGAAGGTCAGAAGAGGCGGTTAAGTATTATGACCAGGTGCTTGCCCTTAATGCCAGTAATTCAGATGCTCTCTACGGGAAAGGTCTGGCACTTTCAAATCTCAGCAGGTATGAGGAGGCAATTTCCTGTTATACTACTCTTCTGAAGTCCGAGCCTGAAAATATAAAGGCTTTGGAAAATAGAGCTGTTGCTCTTACAAAATCCGGAAAATCAGAAGACGCACTGGCAGACTACGATAAAATTCTGAGTCTCCAGCCTGACAATCCACAGGTTCTTGCTGAAAAAGCATCTTTACTTGAGACTCTTGGCAGGTATGGGGAAGCTGTTGCAATTTATGAAAGGATGCATGGAATTTCCCCAGGCAACAGGGAAATTATCTACAAGCAGGGAAAAGCTCTTGAAAAGTTGGGAGATTTCCAGGCAGCTATAGGCTGCTACGATAAGATACTTGAGCTGGATCCGGGAAATGTGGATACCTATAATAATAAGGGCTTTGCTCTCTCCAAATTGGAGAGAAACCAGGAGGCTATTGATTGCTATAATAAAGCTCTTGAATACGATCCCGAGAATACAGCAGCCTTTTATTTAAAAGGTTGCACTTATTTCGAACTGACTAGCAATAATGGAGCTCTTGAATGCTTCGACAGAGTCTTAAAGCTTAAACCTGACTGCATAACAGCCTGGTACAACAAAGGGTATATTTATAACGTGATGGGAAAGGTTAACGAATCAGTTGTATGTTATAACAGTGCTCTCTTGATCGATCCTAACTCGCCTTCTGTCCTTTATAACAAACGTTTTGCTCTCTATCGTTTAAAGGAGTTAGATGAGGCGGAAGCCTGCAATTCGAGGCTTTATGCCGTCGATCCTGGCTTTGTAGATGCCCTCCAGAATAGAGGCACTAAATTTTTCGTCCCTGATACCTATAGAAGCGAACCGAATTACTCCCTTCCAGTAAGATGGTATGGAGAAGAGGCAAATGTTTCTGAAAATTTGAGCAAAAACATGACCAACATCTCCCAACAACTGGGAACTGACCAGGCCTATGGTAACCAGGTAAATAATAGTAGCGAGTACTCATACATTCCCGAATCTTATGATAATTTGAAAAACACAAGCGATGAGGACATTACCAATACTGATCCGGATCTCGGAAGCGAATACAGCGAAGAGGGAGCCGACTCTGCTACGGGTCAAGACGAAAATAACGAAGAGGGAGCCGACTCTGCTACGGATCAAGACGAATACAGCGAAGAGGGAGCCGACTCTGCTACGGATCAAGGAAACGGAAGCGAAGACTGGTGACCATATGGCGGATCAGTTTCAGAAGACACAAGCAATGGAAATTAACATATTTTGGAACCTGAAAAGGGTTAAACGATAATGGTTTAAAGTTTAAAAAAAGCTGAAATTAAAGGTCTCAAATTTTGTCCAGAAGCCTTCCATGCTCTTCTTTGTTTTGATACCGGTTCCGGACAACTGAATGCTACCAGAGAACCAATTAGGTTTCCCTGAAGGTTTCTTCGTGGTCAAAAATTCCTTTCTCTGAAAGCTTTAAACGCCATGTCGCCTTTACAATATAATCCATGACAGGCAGATCCGTTGAAATTAAAGCAAAACTCGAACCTGATATTGTTTTAGTTCGCTATGGAGAACTTGCTCTTAAAAGCAGTGGAGTTCGAAACTGGTATGAGAAAATTCTCATGAAAAATATTGCTGCAATGCTGGATTCGAGAGGAATTCCGTATTCTCGGATGCGGAGAGAATGGGGCAGGGTATTCATTGAGACCACTGTCTCTCGTACTGCTGCCGAAGCTTCAGCTGATGTTTTTGGCGTAGTCTCAACTTCTCCGGCGGTGATGGCAGAACCAAGCCTTGAAAAGGCGGCCAGTGTATGTGCCTCTCTTGCTCGGGGTTTTATTAGGGAAGGTGAGTCATTTGCCATCAGAGCCAGGAGAAGTGGCAACCATCCTTTTTCTTCAGCAGACATCGGGAAAACATGTGGAGATGCTGTCTGGAATTCTCTGGAAGAAGATGGAATAAATCCCAGAGTTAACCTGAGTTCTCCTGACAAGGAGATCTTTGTCGAAATGCGGCAAAATCTGGCTTATATTTATCTGGAAACATTTAAAGGAGTCGGAGGGCTCCCCCTGGGCACGCAGGGCAGCATGGTAGTTCTAATCTCAGGCGGGCTTGATTCTCCTGTTGCTGCCTGGCTTATGATGAAGCGCGGAGTTGTGATTATTCCGGTCTATTGCAACAATACTCCTTATGCCTGGAGCGAGGCAAGAGAACGTGCCTTTGATTGCATCCGCCAGCTTCAGAAGTGGGCTCCGGGGCATAAGTTATTGACTTATGAGATTCCTCATGGTCCCAATCTACAGTCTTTTATCGAAATATGCAATCGGAAAAATACCTGTCTCCTCTGCAAACGAATGATGTACAGAGAAGCCTATGAAGTTCTGAAAAAGGAAAACGCAAGCGGGATTATTACCGGCTCCTCCCTCGGCCAGGTAGCTTCCCAGACTGCTGCCAATATGTATGCTGAGATTTATCAGCTCGCTATTCCTATTTACCACCCCCTGATTGCTTTCGATAAAACCGAAATTATGGATATCGCCCGCAAAATTGATACTTACGACATCTCCAGTCGACCCGCAGGCAGCTGTACTGCCGTCCCGGAACGTCCTGAAATAGGGGCAAATTACGATCTTATTATGATGGAGGAAAAAAAGATGGATATCGAAAATATGGTTTCAAATGCTCTAAAAGCTGCAAAAGTTCTTAGACTTTGATAAGGTCTCAGATCCTTATCTGAATCTATTTTTCAGGAGAAGAGTTCCTTTACCAGAACTGCAATATAAGTCTAATTAGGCTTACAGTGGTTCATAAAATTTATCTAGCTACGGAGATATCCATAGAAGAAAAATGAGAAAAAAGTTTGGAAAGCTCCTTCTGGCGAGAATATCCAAAATGCTAGCTTAAACCAGCTTCAGGCCAAATTCTATGATGAAAACGAGGCTATCAAATTTGAAGACGGATGATGCTTTTATCCTTGCGATTACGGCAGCAATTAACCAGATGGCGCAAGACTGAGTAAACTGGTAAAAAGATTAGGAAAAAAGATCGGTTGTCCTGATTTTCGTGCTCACTAGCTATTTGGCATGGAATTCCCCGACATTCCGCAGATACTAGCCTCACTGCATAATAATTAGCTGATACGTTGAGGAGTTGCAAATAGTGAATATTAACAGCAGTTCGGTACCGGTCAGGATTTTAGTGTATAGCACTTTTGTTGTCGTCCTTACGGTTGGAATGCGGGAGATCGCTCCAATACTCACAATCATATTTTTATCTATCTTCATCGCACTGATTTTTACTCCGCTTGTCCGCTGGCTAAGACGTAAAGGTATTCCCGGTGGGCTGAGCGTTCTTCTGGTAATTCTTTTATTCGTCCTCATTGTTGCAATTCTTGGGGCGATGGTTGCAAAAGCTGCAATTCAGTTTGGGAACCAGATCCCGATCTATCAAATGAATTTGGTGGAATTCATAGATACTCTTACACGTTATGTTCCCTCAAAATATCTTCCATCACAGGGAGATTTTTCCCTGAATTCGATTTTACGTGATGTTGTAACAGTCATGGTCGCTCTTATGACGAGCATTATTAACGGGCTTGTCAATGCCGGGGCAACAGCCGGAATTGTAATACTTACGACAGCATTTTTGGTAATGGATATCGCCAATACTCCTGAAAAAATAAGTTCGGAACTTGAAAATCAATCCGAACTCCAGATGCGGATGAGCATATTTGGTAAAAGTCTGGTGGGATTTATGGTCATAAGAGCAGAGATAAACCTTATCGTAGCTACAGCAATAACTGTCGTTCTCCTATTAGGGGGAATTGATTTTGCAATTCTCTGGGGCGTCCTTATATTCCTGCTTAACTATATTCCCTACCTTGGGATCATTCTGGCTTCGATTCCGCCCACAATGCTTGCGCTTTTCAAATTTGAGCCTGCCGGTGCTATTGCTGTTATTGTCGTCACCATCATTGTCGCTGGGCTTGCTGAAAATGTCGTGTTTCCTTCACTTGCGGGAAAAGGCCTGAAATTATCTCCGGCCTTCCTGTTTCTTGCTCTTATCTACTGGAATTATGTACTTGGAGCTGCAGGTGTGCTGCTTTCCGTACCTCTTACAATGGTTATGAAGATTGTACTTGAGAGTTTTGAGGAAACAAAATGGCTGGCCAGACTGATGGGCTCAACTGGGGATGCAGATGAAGACTAAAAAACAAAACATTCTGAAACTGCCTGGTATTCTATTGAAAAACACATCTGTTTTCTTCTTTTTCTTTTCCATCTTTTTTCCGGGATTTTTAAATCTGCTTTAGTTATCTATTAATAAGAGAAAACTAAAATTAAATATTGAATTTTATATATTTAATTATATCAAAATAGGGTCAAAAAGGGTAGTCGTTAAAATGAACAAAGATTTGGAAGGCTTTTTCTGGCGTAAAAATTCATAGTATAGCCTTCGACCAGAACAGTCCAAATTACTGCGATGAAACAAGTCTCAAATGAGAAATGGTGATTATTTCATCTTCTCGATTTCAGTAGCGATTGACAGATGGTTCACAAATTGTTGGAGTAGGGGGGAGAACAGTTGTGACTGATTTTCATGTTTACCAGCATGCCTGGTGCAGAATTTCCCTCATATTTCCGCAGGCGCTCGCCCTATTGCAGAATAAATGCGATACTAAGAGAGGTTGCAAAGCATGAACATTAATAGCAGTTCAGTACCGGCAAGGATTTTAATTTACAGCACTCTTGCGGTCATCCTGACAGTTGGGATGCGGGAGATCGCTCCCATACTCACAACCATTCTTTTCTCGACTTTTGCAGCCCTGATCTTGACTCCGCTTGTCCGCTGGCTAAAGCGTAAAGGGTTTTCCAGCGGCCTGAGTGCCTTTCTGGTAATCTTCTTGTTCGTTCTCATTGTCGTGATTCTGGGGGTAATGGTTGTAGCATCTGCAATCGAGTTTGGAAGGGAGGTCCCAATCTATCAAATGAATTTGAATGGGCTCATAAATAATTTCACGGATTATTTTCCCTCACAATATATTCCCTCGAAGGAAGAATTTTCCGCTAATTCGTTTTTACGCAATGTTGTATCAATCACGATATCTCTCATGTCAAGTGTCATTAATGGGTTTGTGAATGCCGGGACTACAGTCGGGATTATCCTGCTTACGACAGCTTTTATATTGATAGATATTGCAGAAACTCCTGAAAAAACGGATGATGAAGTCGAAAATCAATCCGAACTTCAAACGAGGCTGAGGATATTTGGCAAGAAGATGGTAAAATTTATTGTCATAAGAGCAGAAGTAAACTTAAT
>JADGNM010000085.1 GCA_017883485.1 Methanosarcina sp. | reverse complement strand
TTGAGGAATCGAAAATGGAAGAACAAACCGAAAAATCCAAGATGGAAAAACTAAGCGAAGAACTCAAAGAGATGGCTTTGACCCTTGGAGCCTTTAAAGTGGGCATTGCGACGACCGAAACCCTCGCAGGGGGCCCTCCTTCTGTGGATCTGACATATGTGCTGCCTGGGGCAAAATCAGCAGTCGTTTTTGCCCTGGCTTTTGACCAGAACCTTATCGAACCTTATTTTAGAAAAGAGGACCATAAATCTCTTGACACTAATAAGGTGCGAACCACTACTCTTGCCAACGGGGTAGCCTTTGAAATGGCAGGGTTCTTGCAGCAGTATGGGTACAAAGCTGTTCCCCAGCTTGCGAATTTCGTTTACCGTCAGGATTCGGAAAACTGGCTGCTGGATATGCACCCCCCTATTTCTCACAGGTACCTGGCTGTCCGCTCAGGGATAGGGCATTTCGGGTATTCAGGGAACATTATTACAAAGGAATATGGATCAGCGATAGTACTGGCGTCAGTGGTTACGGACGCGGAGCTTATCCCGACAGAACCCCTGCCGGAAGAAGAAAACTATTGTGACGAGTGCAAGATCTGCCTTGCAGTCTGTTCCTCCGGATACGTGGACCCACTTGAGAAGGTCACAGTAACCCTTGGAGGAAAGGAGTTTAGCTACGGGAAGAGAAGAAGCAATAGCCGCTGCTTCCTTGTCTGCGGAGGGCTTACAGGTCTGAATGCCTCCGGAAAATGGTCCACATGGTCTCCGGCGCGCTTTGAGATCCCCAAAAAAGATGAAGATTTTATTGCTGCGCTGCCCGGTTCCATAGAAGCGTACCTCGAAAGGCCTAAGATCAAAGGCGGCTTTTTTATTTGCCTTATCCCTGGGAACAGAATGGAATATACCTGTTCCAACTGCCATTTTGTTTGCCATCCTGACAAAGAAGTGCGAAAGGCACGTTACAGGATGCTCAAAGAAAGCGGCGTGGTCATACAGGAACCCGACGGAACCCTTAGAGCCGTATCTCCAGAGGAAGCAAAAAAGTATATCGAGTCAATGCCCCCGGAGAGGAGGAAACTGTACGAATCGGTTCCGGAGGAGTAATCGGTCTAAAAAAGGGAGATTCTGCGTAAAAAAACGACAGGCCGTTTTTGACTTTCGGAGGGTTTCGGGAGAAATAGATCTCGAAAAGCTTAATCCAGGTACGTCGTATGCAGTGTCTCATATATAGGACCTTCAGGAGTCAGTGTGCTTTTCTTTAAAAGCACTTTATTTACCCACATGCTGCCGATTTCTATATCTTTTAGCTCTCTAAGAGTATTTACGAAGTAGTTTTTCTGATCTTTTTTGAGGAATTTAACCCTGGCAAGGGTAGCGTGGGCGGAAAACTCTCTGCTGTCTGTTTCGAATTTGAAAGGCTTCAATAAATCCTCGACATTTTCGTGCAAAGCCTTGAAATTTCCGGTTGCACCCAACCAGAGCACTCTTGGGTTTGCGGGTTTGGGAAAAGCCCCCAGTCCTCCGACTTTCGCCTCGAAAGGCTCACATAAAATGGAATCAAGGGCTGCAGAAATGGATAGAATCCTTGATTCGTCAACATCTCCCAGAAATTTCAAAGTTATATGAACGAGTTCAGGTTTAACAAACTTAAGATCAAAATTAGAGAATTTGTCCTGTAATTCTCGGATTCTCTCCCTAAAATCTGGGTCTAACTCCACTGCTATGAATGTCCTGATCAAAGCTTTCACCAATTTAAATATGAAAATAACCAGAAAAATCTTCCTATAGGTTTCTTCCTGGTTGTCCTCTGGTATTTGATTGATATTATTTCCCGAATACCCTTAATTCTTTTCCCAACCTTTTGTTCCGCATTTCAGTGAGATATAAGATATAAAATTTCGATTTATGAAAAACGCAAGCATTTGTTTCACTTGAAACTCAATTATGAAAAACATAAACTGCATAATAATGGAGAAAATGATACACAAAGATAAGAATGTTAGTCTCAAATTGCAGAAAAATTATTTTTGCAACAGAACCATATTTAGATATAATCATTCTTTTCATAATTTAAAAATGTTTATTATAAAAATAATAATTAGTTATGCGTTATTAGGATAGAAACTTCTATCATTTATAAATACTTCGACATAATAATTCAATGCGGTTATAATTTGTTCCTACGCATTTTTTTGTGTCAACGCAAGTCAATAAATGATTAGTAATATATAATAATAAATATACAGGGGTGAAAATAATGACAACCGTTCTTTGGATCAAATATTCTCAACTATGTTTGCAACTTCAGAATACATCCTTCGAAATGTTCCAGTATTTATGTTAAACTACTGAAACAATGAAGGAACATATTGGCAAAATGAATATATGTTATCTGTTTTCAGGTAACTTCTTTTTTTGGCCCTGTAGAAACCAATAAACACTAAACACTCTATTTAATGAAGTTTTGAACCAATTAAAAATTTGGAGGAATTATATGAAAAAGCTCTACACAGCATGTCTTTCCCTAGTAATCTTCTGTTCACTTTTAGTAGGAGTTGTGGCAGCGGATTCACTAGCACAACCAACAACACAGTTTAAATTACCGTCGTATTCACAAGCACAACCAACAACACAGTTTATATTACCATCGTATTTACAGGCACTATCGCCAACAGAGTTTGTATTACCATCAGATTTACAAGCACAATCACCAACAACGACAACAACGACGACAACGACAACGACGACAACGACAACGCCAACAACAGAGGCAACAATACTGTCGGGACTACCTTCGAGTTTGCAAAAAATGGTGAACTTGATCTAAAAGCCAACCATTTTAGATAAAAAGAAATGTATCAACCAGTCAAAGCAAGAACGCGACAAAAGGAATTCGGTCGAAGTTCTTTTTATAAATATTTGTGGTGGATGATCTGGAGAAATCCGCCACAGTTTACGTTTTGCAATCGGCCAGTGTTTTTTAAATGTTCGTACTGGCACATTTACATTAATTTCTGAGTATTTAAGTTACAAGGTTAACACAAAACCAGTACTCAATTCCATTTATTTTCTTGATGCGGAGTGTGGATTTCATGCGCTTAATATTTGGGAAACAAGGTCATATACTTTGTTATTTTGTCTGAATGTTAGAAAGTTTACTTATTTTTAATAAATTGGTATCATATGGTGTGAATCATTCTCTATATTAATTGTCCTTTTTGCGCTAGAAAAGTATGCTTGGCAGCTGCCGGATAAGCTGGATATCCTGGGGAAAAGGGCCTTCTTTCGGTATTATATAACTTTTTCAGAATCGGATAATTAACAGGCCGACTGGGCAAGATATGAATGGTCGTAGGAATAAACAATGTGAATTATTATGTGAGAACTCATTGTCAGCCTGTTGTTAATGTCTTGTTAACTCGTACTTTCCTGAAATTTTTGAAAAATTAAGAACAGCCTTTAAGAATGGAGAAAATCAGCAAGCCTAATAATACCCACGAATTGATTTTACCCTTTCTCCACCAATATTAAACACAATATTATGGACATCTTTTAGCCAGCTTGCATACAACCCTAAGAAATGAAAAAAAGCTTCACGTCTTGAAATACTGAGATTTTGCAAGCAGGATCGAAAATATAGTCTTCAATTTTGAAATTCCATTGACATTGAATATCCTTTGCAGACTTGCACATTTTAGCATATTTCTCTGATGTATCCACTAAACCATCCTCTGAACACATTCCTCAAGTTATAATCTAAGAAACATATCCTGGTGATCTGAAAGTATTCGAGGTAAAAGGTTTATACCTGCTGGAGAAAACAAACTGATAACAGGGCTTCCGGGCTCACAGGAATATGCACGAGACACAAAGAAAGCTTGTAATCTTTCTGATTTTAGACTGTCTTCCATACATTCCAGAACTTCCACCATTTCTTTTTTTGCTCTGCCGCTTCAATTGCTTTCTTATTAGTCAGGGCCTTTACTCGTCGCTTCGCTTCCATGTTCTGGTTCGTCAAATTTAACCCACTTCTCAGAGAGTTCCTAAGTCGAGTGAGGGATTTCAACTAATGAATAATAACTAAAATACACTAAGAACGTTACCAACCCAATTGTAACTGGTATGATCGGAAATGTTTGAATTGTATTTTTTACAACAGTGTTAAAGTTACTATCTCCTTGTAGTAGAAATGGTATCAGGACTGCTGATATAATGTATAAGAATATCCCTACAATAGCAGATCCTATAAAAACATCTCGAGAGTTCATAACTAATAAATTGGTTTATTACATATAAAAATTTATTCAAAAGTCTTTGACTGTATCAAGGATTGTTTGGTTAATACCTCTCTACCTGCTAAAACCCTGTAATGGTGAGTAATCAACAGTTTTTCTTTTTCCAGGCTTTGAGATAAGCTTAATTGATATATTGGACAGCATTTGAGAAAACAAGTAGATTGCAGGAATTTTAAAAGAACAAGTAAAATATTCGGATCTTAATGGAATTTTTCCTCAAAAACTTCGCCATGGGGTTCTTTCTCCTTGAAAATCTGTCCTTCAAAACAGTGTACCTCTGCTCCACTGAGCCAAGCATCTGGAGAAAGGCCGGCTTTCAGGCAGGTATGACCCAGGAAGTCAATACAATCCATGTTGTTTTCAGGGGCAACCTGAGGAAGCAGCAACCCCTGGCAGTAACCCTGCTTTACAATGAGACCATGCCTCCCGATCTCTATCTTGTTCGGGATTTCTTTTGGAGGGGCATTTATCCTTTCCGGAGGGGTAAGAACAGTTACCTCAACAACTATATCATCCAGTTCTTCTTCTCCGACCGGTGGAAAACGCGGATCGCGAATTGCTGCAGAGATTGCCGAATCCATAATGGCGTCCTCGAGTGCAGAATCAGGATACGGATGCCCTATGCATCCCCTCAGGAGCCCGTTTTCCGTAAGTGTGACAAAAACTCCCCTTTTTTCCCCGAATACCGGCGAAAGTTCAAAACCCAGTTCTTCAGGCTTCGGGAGTCTTCTTTCAGATAGAAACGATTCAATTGTCTTCCTTGCAAGTTTGACTGCATTCCTTCCTTCGGTTTCTGTAAGCATTCTTGAACCAACACCTTCATTTCAAAATCTAACCTGTAAATATCAACCATTATTTACTTATCTCAACCATTATTATCAACCATATCGGTTACGACAACATATGTGTTGAAACTGATATTACAATATGTTATCTTAAATGGTTAAAGTATATTTCCAGAACTTCATTTCTGAGAAGCCATAGATGGAAACGTTACAGGTAAGTTAAATGACTCGGCAGAAGATCTGCCGAATAGAAAAGATTGCTATAAATTACTATAAGCTTTAAATCCGGGATTAGAGGAAAATAAATTTGTTTAAATCTTTTTAGCTTCAAAATACGTTTTAGATGCAACCTTCAGCGCCTCGACGCCTGGGAGTTTTTCCCCGGAAAGATAATCAATAAGTGCTCCTCCACCTGTGCTGATATGGGAGAAACGGTGTGCGAGGCCAAGATGGTCAACTTCTGCCGAAATATGCCCCCCGCCAATAATTGAGAAACCGGATCTAGTAGCAGCTTTTATTATTTCGCGGGTTCCAAGGGCGAATTCGGCAATTTCGGAAACTCCTGCAGGACCGTTCAAGACAACAGTTTTTGCATTTTCGATTTCTTTGGTGAAATCTACAATAGTTTCAAGTCCTATATCGTTTATAGGGAGAGAATCGGAATTAAGTTCCGAAACAGGCACTTCAACCCGCTTCTTGCTATCGTTTAAGGCCACATCCTTGGGAAGGCCGACTTTATCGTCAAACTTCGCAAGCAGACCTCTTGCCTTTTCTATCTGGTCTTCGTAGCCCTGGGATTTGATAAAGTCTAAATTAACTTTCCCTATATTTACTCCCGATGCAGCAAGAGCTGCATTTGCTACCACTCCGGTAAAGAGTACCCTGTCAGCCCCTCCGTTTGCAAGCACATTTTCCGCAACCCTGATGGAGTCATCTACTTTTGCCCCACCGAGCACGAAAATGCTTGGCCTTTCCGCTCCTTTTATCCCTTTATCCAGGGATACGAGCTCTTTTTCCATTACCCTTCCGGCTCCTGAAGGGAGAACTGGGGTAAATCCAACTACAGAAAGATGAGACCTGTGAGATACGGCAAAGGCGTCGTTGAGGAAGATATCCACAAAAGGTGCAAGTTTTTTAACCGGATATGTTTTTGATTGTTCTAATGGCGGTCTTTCAAGGCTTTCTTCCGAATAAAACCTCACGTTTTCGAGCAAGATAACGTCGCCGTTTTCCATAGAAGCAATCTGAGTTCTTGCATAGGTCCCGAAAATGTCGTCCACATAAGTAACCTGCTTGCTCAGGTATTTGGACATCAGGCTGGCGTGAGGCTTCATTGTTGTGAAGTCTTTCTTTCCGGGCCTGCTCTGGTGCGCAATCAGAACGACTTTTGCGTCCTCAAGGTCCTTCAGGGTGGCAACATGACTCCGGATCCGCATATCGTCCAGAATGTTGCCTTGAGGATCCATAGGAGAGTTCAGGTCAACCCTTACAAGAATTGTCTTTCCGTCCGTGTCAAAATCATCAATAGTAAGAAAGTTTCTGGAAGTCATGTACTCTCAGCACACCTTTGTGAATCGAATTTTATATAGGTTAAAGAATAAATTTGAAAGATATAATTTTGAAGGATCTTTTTTCCGCATTTAATAATGATTATCTTGTCATGGGATTTTTTCCATAAATAAGTTTGTCTCATTTAAGTTTCATGAGATAGATTGTGATTTTTATACGAAAAGCCAAATAAGATAGAAAGACAATTCAACAATTTCACTTTATAAAGAAGCTATGATATAATATATAAATTTTGGATAAGGTGGAGAGAAATGACATATGAGAAAGATAACCGTAGAGATTTTGATGAAAGAGTTAGAAAAATGGTGGAAGCCGGGTACGAGACTGTTGCAAGGGAGGCAATCGCATGCACACGGTGCCCGCTTCATAAAAGTGCGATAAAAAGAGTAATTGGGAAAGGATCGTGCCACCCGAAGGTATTCTTCATCGGAGAGGCACCGGGAGAAAGCGAAAACGAAACCGGAATCCCATTCTACGGAAGGGCAGGAAAAGAGCTTGACAAAATGATAGAATATATGGGACTTTCCGAGGAGGACTGGATGGTTACCAATACCGTCAAATGCCATCCCCCCGAGAATAGAAAGCCCAGAGTAAATGAAATCGAATGCTGTAAACCCTTCCTTCTTGCTCAGATAATCCTGCTCAACCCGAAAATTATGATTCTTCTTGGCAATACCGCAGAAAGGTCCTATTGCCCCGAAAAAAAGCTCGAATGGGGAGTTCCTGAAGAGGTCGAAGGAAGAACGATCCTGAAGCTCTATCATCCTGCAGCCCTGATTTACACAGCTTCAAAGATAGAAACCCAGCACGCTTTTATCGATAAAAACAGGAGTATCTGGACGTAAAAAGAGTCGACGGAAGAATCGGACAGCAAGAAGATCCAACTTGAAAAAGCCATTAATAAAGAATCAATTCATAATGGAGAACGAAGTAAACTGAAAACCAGTTTTGTTCAACAAAATATAAATAAAACGATCCCGCTATTACTATTTGGACTTGTTTTATATTACCTTGGGGAGGTGTAAGATGGCAATGGTGAAAATGTCACCTGATGTGATTTCATGTTCGGATGATCAGGGAAATCTGGAAATTGAAATTAATCTGCCGGGAGTAAAGAAAGAGAATATCGAATTAAAGATGGTTGAAGACGGCTTTTTCATAAGAGCAAAAAGAGAAGAGACAGGGGTCGAATACGCAGGTATTATGCATTCTGCTGTGGGGTCGTACCTGAGAAAGCTACCGCTAAATACTGCGATGGAAAACAATATGTGATAGTGCCTTATAGGGAAAGCACGGAAACTGTGGAAGTCAAAATTCAATGAAGTTGAAGAATAAAATACTAATTTAAATAATAATTTGCCACTGAATTTTGAGGTCACCTCGATTCATAATATCTGGAGATGGGAAAATGTACCCGGTAATTGATTACCACAAGTGTAGCGGGGCTCTTGCTTGCTATGAAGTTTGCCCTGCAGAGGTTTTTGATATTGAAGAGATTGATAGGGTAAAAAAGGCAGTTGTAGCCCGCCCGGAAAATTGCATAGAATGCGAGCAGTGTGTGGAAGCGTGCCCTGAAGATGCTATCGAACTTGTTGAAGGCTAAAGCTTGCTGAAAGACGAATCTGATTTTAAAAAAGTTGTGAGAAAAATGCATCCCCAAATTGACTATAAAATATGTGTAGATTCACTTGAATGCTATGATAACTGTCCCATAAATGTTTTTGACGCGGAAGAAACAGCAGAAGGTAAGAGAGCAGTAGTAGCACACCCTGAAGATTGTTTAGAATGTGAGGATTGCATACGCGTCTGCCCCACAGACGCGATAAAGCTTGTAGATGATTGATAAGTTTTCAGATTCATGATTATTCGGATGTATTTTAAACTGAATTTTTCCATCTGCATTAAGAAACAAGGAGTTAAAAGAGATAAAAAACGCTTGTAACGGGAAACTTTAGCCTTGGAAAAATCGAGTAAATTCACGAGTTCATTCTGGAGAATTCTTCCTCCTTTTGACGCAATTAATTCAACAGCTTTTCTCTCATCTCCTTCAAGGGCTCGCAAAAGAACCTCTGTGGGATTAATGTTAACCCTGGAAGGCTGGGATTCCTCAACAGGGGATTTTCGAGAGAGACCTCATAACTTCCTTCCAGAACTTTCTCAGCTTGAATATCGAGAGTTGGCACCTGTGCTGCAGATCCTGCTGCAGTACGAGCAGAGCTTTGAAGCCCCAGGGACAGCAGAATCTGAGCTAACGACATACCCCCAAAAAATCCGGAAAAAAGGAGAATATACCCTTCTTTTACAGTGTATATATACGGAATATCCAGAATCTTGAAATTGTCTCCATCAAGCTGGATCACCACATATGATTTTTCAAACAGGAGATTAACA
>JADGNM010000084.1 GCA_017883485.1 Methanosarcina sp. | reverse complement strand
GATAATAAAGTCATATGAAAATGAAAAAAATAGCAAAACTGATCTTGAAAATCAATAACAGAGAGACGAAAGGGTCATATGAACCTATCTCCGGTTATACGGTTAATAACACATTTTACTATGAACTAAATTAAGGGAAGAAAGGACCAAAACCAACTTTTAGTGTGTTGTCAGTTCTAATTAAAACTGTGAACAAAACCATTTAATTGCAGATAATTTTGTCGGTAATGTTACATTAGAAACATCATGTAGTACACAAAAGCGTTATATATGGTAGAATTGTCATCGACTTTTGTGTACTGCAGAAAAATCTAGCTTTAGAAAGCAGTGAGAACTCCAGGCAGTTGCAGGAAACATGTTCAGGAAAGATTAAAAAATCTGAGAGGAAGCAAATTCAGTTGATAAACTCCAGAGCTCAAAATAAAAGCTTATTACTTCACTTACTGAAATGAAAAATCCTTTACAGTGGGATAGTTATGATATAAATTTTGTTTCCATTGTTTTAATAAATGGGAATGAAAAATCACTTCTTTTTTACAAAATCTTCTGCTGAGAAAATTGAAACTGGAATTATAAAATAATAGCAACGCAAAAATTGCTATCGGTGGAGGTATATTCGATTAAGTATAACTGTGTTCTACAAGTGCGCTCCCGAATAATAAGGAGAGTACATCTTTAATTAACTGACCTGGAAGAAAAGGTCCGCTGGCAGAACAAAACGTAAATAGAAGATCCTGAACTCAGTAAATATTATTCTTAATTGAGCTCCGAAAACAGAAAAAACAGACCTGCATTCAAAACAGACCCATATTCAGGCTGCCTGCTGACCAGACACCAATAAGAGTTATCCAAACCCCCTGCAATGGAAAGAACTCGATCCGGAGGTTTTCGAGTTCATTAACATTGTATTAAAGGAGTATCAGGCGAAAATAAGCTTGAAAACTTCAGGGAGATAGCGCTTGCGGATCGACGATCTGAGCAATCTGAGATCCTTTTTTTAAAAATGGAGGTTAAAATATGCTGGATTTAAAACTGGAAGACATCGACGGTATATTGGTACGTTATAACGTCGCCCTCGAGAAGGAAATGACCCCCGATGAAGCTGCAGAAGAGCTTTATCCCAAGGATGAACTTATTTACCCGATTGCAAAAGCGATCTATGAGGGAGAAGAAGATGACGTGATTGAGGCACTCAAGGCCGCAATCGATGCAGGCAAGAAGCCAATTGATCTTATCAACGACTCCTTGCTGGTAGGAATGGGAGTAGTCTCCCAGCTCTACGATGACGGTATTATTTTCCTTCCGAACGTAATGATGTCTGCCGATGCCATGCTGAACGGCATCGAATATTGCAAATCCCAGACTACTGAAATTCCTGAGCCTAAGGGCAGGATAGTCTGCCATGTCGCAGAAGGGGATGTGCATGACATCGGAAAAAACATTGTTACTGCACTCCTGAGAGCAGCCGGCTATGAAGTAATTGACTTTGGAAGGGACGTTCCTGTGGACGAAGGTCATTGAAGCAGTGATTGCAAACAAGCCTATCATGCTCACAGGCACTGCTCTCATGACAACCACCATGTATGCATTCAAGGAAGTTAACGACAAGCTTATCGAAAAGGGAATAAAGATCCCATTCGCATGCGGCGGCGGAGCAGTTAACCAGGACTTCGTGTCCCAGTACGACCTCGGAATCTATGGTGAAGAAGCCTCAGATGCTGTAAAGATTGCTGACGCAATCATTGGCGGCGTAGACGACATAGAGGAATTAAGAGAGGAATTCCACAAGCACTGATGGAGGGGAGAAAAATGGTTAAGAAATACACTTCAATGGCTTATGCTAACGCAGATGACATGCTTTTTGGAGAATCGAAATTTCCGGTAAAAGCAGGCCTTGGCCTTGAGATCGGTGCAGGGTACACAACCCCTGAATTGAACTACGCGCCCAGGCCTCAGGCAGGCAAGTCAAAAGACAAACTCGTAAAGGAATACGAAAGGATCACCACCGATGCAATGGCAAGGATGATCCAGATCGGCGCACCCTCCATAGTACTTGAAACCGAACACGTTGAACAGATGTCCAACAATCCCGACTGGGGAGCGGCAGTTGCCCATGCCCAGAAAACGATCATGGAAGAGTACCATGACGAATACGGCATAAAATGCGCACTCCGCCACACTATCGGCGACATCCGTGAAGACCGCAACTACCTCCAGCTCAGGGGAGACAAATACAATACTTTTATGGAAGCCTTCGAAGAATGCGCCAAAGCAGGTGCAGATATGCTTTCAGTAGAGAGCATGGGTGGTAAGGAAATCTTCGACTACTCCATCCTGAGAAACGACACTGCAGGTATCCTCTTCGGTATCGGTGTGCTCGGCAGCATGGACATGGAAATGATCTGGAAAGACATTACTGCAATTGCAAAGAGAACAGGAACGATTTCAGCAGGTGATACAGACTGTGCCCAGGCAAACACCGCAATGTTCATCGCAGGGCGGCCTGCTGGATAAAAACCTCGCCCATACAACTGCAGTCGTCGCAAGGGCAATATCTGCAGCAAGGTCTCTCTGTGCATACGAAGCCGGTGCGATTAGCCCGGGTAAGGACTGCGGATATGAGAATGTAATCGTCAAAGCAATTGCGGGTGTTCCTATTTCTCAGGAAGGTAAGACCTCAACATGCGCTCATTCTGACCTTATGGGTAACCTTATCATGGAGTGCTGTGACCTCTGGTCAAACGAATCGGTTGAATACCATGGTGAGTTTGGCGGCACTACTGTGCAGTGCTGGTCCGAAACCCTGGCATATGACTGCTCTATGATGAACGTTGCTCTTAAGACCGGAAAAGCAAAAGACCTCAGAGACATTCTCGTGCTCTCCGACAAATACAGAGACCCGCAGGGTTACGTGCTTGCCTACGACAACGCCTACAAGGTAGGAGAGGCAATCGCAAAGGACGGAAACGACAATTACCTCAGGGCAAAGAACGCTGCTATTGAATGCTGTAATATCGTAGAAGAAGGTGTCAATTCCGGCAAGCTCAGACTCACAAGGTTTGAAACCAGTGCTCTTGCAAAGGTTAAAGCCGACCTTGAAGCCTTAACCGACGACGCTGACAAATTCTTAAGCGACAACCTGACCAAATTCAAACAGGAAGTTGCAGTTTTCAGACCTGAAAACTACGGGCTCTAAACCCTCCCGAAAGGCATACGATAGACAACTGCTCCGGTCTGGATATAAAAGTAACGGCAACATTACACACTCTCGTAAACCAAGAAACCCGGAGGAAACTCCAAACCTCGACAAATTGTAAAAACGGAAAAACGACAGCCTACATAAAAACGTAAACCTCGACATTGTGCAAGCAGAAAAACAGCAGGGCAAAAACAGCACAGATAGCCCAAATAAATAATTCTCCGATCTGAGAACACAGGTTTCGATCTGTGTTTTCAATTTAATTAACTCCGATAATTAATGAATGTTAAAGTCGTTGAAATTCTATGTGCACTACTGCAATTAAAGTAATATCGTTTTTTACTTTTTATTGACCCGGTCAAAAAGATTCCACTCATAGGGAAGATATAAAAATTATCTGTAATGATTCGATAAAGTTTCTGGATTTTTCTGTCGCAAACAGGCCTAAAACAGAAATCAGACTTTAGAGAAGATCCATACATTCTCATAAAAGTAGAATCCAGTCCTGTAACAATTTCAGTTTTTAGAGCCGGAGCAGATCCAATGAGAAATTAAATATTAATTTAATTTAGCAGTAAAAATAATATAGAAGAAATAAAATAATATCCCAGATTTAACTGACAACTGAATTATAATATAATCAAACTCTTCGATCGCATGGACAATGTGGATTATCCATATTTGAAAAAAGATCAGGAAGCCTGCGGCAATATACAGATTCGCAAAAGGGGTTAGTAGAAGATGCATTTAAGCCTTGGAATCGATGCAGGAGGCACCTATACTGATGCCGTGATCATTAGCGATTCTAATGGAAAAGTAGTTGAATCCAGTAAAGCCCTGACAACGTATCCCGATCCCCTTCCCGGAATGAAGAATGCTATTGACAAACTGGACCCGGAATACCTTAAAGACATTAAACTTGTATCCGTATCTACCACACTGTCTACGAATACCATTCTGGAAAGTACCGGCTTTCCGGTCGGGCTGATTATGATAGGGGACTATTTAATTCCTGCTTCCATCCCCACGGATTATTGGGTATCTGTCTCTGGCGGGCATGATAGCGACGGTGAAGAACTGAAGACTCTTGATCTTGCTTCCGTAAAAGAATTCGCGCTGAGAGTAAAAGATAAGGTCTCTGCTTTTGCGGTCTCTTCGTATTTCAGCAACCGCAATCCTGACCATGAGCTTGCTGTCAAAAAAGCCGTAAAAGAGCTGACAGGGCACCCTGTGGTTTGCGGACACGAACTCTCCCAGGACCTTGGAGCCTATGAGAGGGCTATAACTGCATTTCTTAATGCCCAGCTAATTCCTATTACCCATAGATTTATCCGGTCAATAGTAGATGAATTCGAAGCCAGAGGGATCAATGCAACCCTTCTGATGATGAAATGTGACGGATCGGTGGTAGGGATCGAGGAAGCCCTGGAAAAACCCATCGAGACAATATTTTCAGGGCCCGCCGCAAGCCTTGTGGGCGCTTCCCATTTGAGCAGGCTTAATACCTGTGTTATGATTGACGTCGGAGGTACGAGCACTGACGTAGCCATGATGCAAAATGGAATCCCTCAGATCAGTAACTCGGGTGCGGTAGTGGGAGGCTGGCAGACGCGAGTAAAAGCCATCCGCATGGAAACCTCGGCAACCGGGGGAGACAGCCATGTCTGGGTTAAGGGCGACAGGATTTATGCAGGTCCGCGCCGGGTCATTCCACTTTGCCGGGCTTCTCTTTTATATCCGGACCTTAAGGAGAAATTGAAGCGGAATAAAGTCTCAAAAGGGTATCTTTGCGAAAATATCCAGGTAACAAAGTTTTTTGTCAGGACTGGTTTCAAGCCTATTGAATTGAAAGCCGGAGAGCGGGAAATCTACAGACATATAGAAGACGAGCCGGTCTCATTCGGAGACCTGCTCGTGGCACTGAAAAAACATCCCTTTTCTTCTGTGCTGGACTCGTTAATTCAGAAAAGGCTTATCCAGGCAATCGGTTTTACGCCTACTGACGCTCTTCACGTTCTTGGAGAATATACCGAATGGGATGTGGAAGCCGCAAGGATAGGAGCCTCCATGCTTGGAAGAACATTCAAGCAGAGCCCCGAAGCCTTCAGTGAGGAAGTGAAACGCAAGGTTGCGCGTAATATTGCCGAGGATCTGATGGCCTACCTTGTAGAGGGAATGCCGAGAAATGAGATTGACAGGGTTCTTCCGGGAAAAAACTTCACACATTTCTCGATCGGAATTCCTGTGGTTCTCCTGGGAGGGCCTGTAAAAGCATATGTCGAGAACCTGATGAGACTCATTAATGCCGATTTCAGAGTTCCCGAACATTCGGACGTAGGAAACGCTGTCGGCGTTCTCGTTGGAAAAGGGATCAAAAGGGTAGAAATTCTCATAAAAACAAGGGTTATTCCCGAGTCAAGTGAAGATGAAACGGAAGATGAAAAACATGAAACGGAAGATGAGGACTCAGAAGCACATGAGAGCTGCATAAGAGATGAGGCCCTGCGACATGAAAGCAAAAGAGAGTTTATTGTTTTCTCTCCATCTGAAAGGAAGAAATTTGAAGGATACAATAAAGCCATTGAGTATGCAGAAAAGCTTGGAAGGCAGCTCATTATGGATTATATGATAAGTGCAGGGCTTGGTAAAGAAAACATAAGAATTGATGTCAGCAGAAGGCACCTTTCACCTGGAGGCTGGACGGACGTACCTCTGGAGACAAAGCTTATTTTCGTAGGGATAGGAATCCCGAAAAATAGAAATATATAATTTGAGGCATAATTTCAGAAATACAGATAATCTCACGAATTCAGATAAAAGGACCGTATACAGCTAAAAAATGAAATGAACTTCATAGTATAGAGAAAAATGGAGCTGTTTTAAATGCAATATAGTCTGGGTATTGATGCAGGCGGAACCTACACCGATGCCGTGATTTTAAGAGATTCGGACTGCAGGATCCTTGACACCAGCAAAGCGATTACAACCTATCCAAACCTTATGACCGGAATTCGAAATGCAATTGATAAGTTGAATCCGGAATACTTGAGTAAAGTAAAACTGGTGTCCGTCTCTACAACTCTTTCAACAAACACTATACTCGAAAGGACCGGATATCCTGTTGGCCTGATTCTTGTAGGGGATTACATAATCCCCAGGGAACTCCCTGCAGAGTATTGTATTAATATTCGAGGCGGACACGACAGCAATGGAGATGAACTGCAAGCTCTGGATCTCACTGCCGTAGAACAGTTTGCAGTGAGCTTGAAAGACAAAGTATCTGCATTTGCCGTGTCTTCATATTTCAGTACAAGAAACCCGGAACACGAGCTTAAGATCAAGGACATGATTCATAAGTTGACAGGGCGTCCAGTAATTTGCGGACACGAACTCTCCCAGCAGCTCGGAGCCTACGAACGGGCGGCCACAGCAGTTTTAAACGCTCAGCTAATTCCCATAATCTATCAATTTATTCATTCCATCACGGCCGAAGTGACACAAAGGAACATTGACGCAAAAGTCCTTATGCTGAAATGTGACGGATCAGTCATAGATATAAAAGGAGCAAAGCAGCGTCCTATCGAAACCATATTTTCGGGTCCGGCAGCAAGCATTATTGGAGCATCTCACCTTTCGGGATTCGATACCTGCGCTGTAATCGACGTTGGAGGGACAAGCACGGATGTATCTATAATAAAAAATGGAGTTCCGGAGCTATGTGAGAAAGGAGCCATTGTCGGAGGCTGGCAAACCAGATTAAAGGCAATAAAAATGGAGAGCTCCCCAAATGGGGGAGATAGTCACGTATGGTTCCACAAGCGCATCTGGATAGGCCCCAGAAGGGTAATGCCACTTTGCTTTGCTGCGGTAAACTACCCTAATTTCAAAGAGAAACTTGAAAAAACCCCCATACCTCTGAGAACAATGCTTAATGAGCATATCCAGCCCACAAAGTTCTTTGTCAGTACCGGAGTTGAGCTTACCAATCCCACGGAAAGTGAGCAAAAACTTCTTGAAGTTATTAAAGACGAGCCTCTTTCCATCAACGAGATCTTAAATAAAATGAAACGTTTTCCCTCTCCTGCAGTGCTTGACTCCCTGGTTCAACAGCGTGTGATTCAGGCTATAGGTTTCACACCGACTGATGCCCTGCATGTCCTTGGGGATTACACAGAATGGGATGTCGAAGCCGCTCAGATAGGAGCTAAAAAACTTTCACGCTTTATTCAGATGGGACCTTATGCCTTCTGCAAAAATGTGAAGCAGCAGGTTGCAAAAAATATGGCTTACAGCTTGATGTCCTTTATTCTGGAAGGCAAGGGAAAAGACGGGATAAAGAAAATGCTGGAGGAAGAAGTTCCTGCCCAGTACAGGGTAAATATTCCTATAGTCCTGCTTGGAGCCCCGGTAAAGGCTTACTACGAAGAACTGAAAGCCTTGATTGATGCGGATATTGTAGTTCCTGAACAGGCCAGAGTAGGAAACGCAGTTGGAGCCCTTGTAGGAAAAGGGATTAAAAGAATTGAGATAGTTATCAGGCCATACTCAATGGAGAATCCGGACCAGAACTTCCTGGTTTTTACACCGGCAGGGAGAGAAAGATTTGAGCAATACAGGATGGCAGTAGAGTACTCCTATAAGGCCGGTGAAGAACTTATTTTGAATTCAATGAAAGATTTTGGAGTCCCGGAAGGATCGATAAAAATAGACACCAGCGTTGAATATCTTTCTCCTTCAGGCTGGAAGCAAACCCCTATGGAGACGAAAATTACCTTTGTGGGAGTCTGTACTCCCGGTGTTTTAACCGATTAAGTGAGGTTTATGAGGATCGCTAATCAAAAAAAGGTGCAAAAAAGGTTAATTTGAAAAACCGAAGAGGCGCCGAAATTGAAAGTGAACAGCCAAAAAATAGCCTGCCAGGAAAAGGGATCGGCGGCAACTGCAAAATACGGAATTACAGGAAGTCAGGGAAAAATGGACTCATCACTAATTGATCTTGTTTTTCGTTCAGATAAAAGGAAAAACCTTCTGATATTTCTGAATAGCGGCCCAAAAAACATCGACGAAATCAGAGACGAGCTTGATGTTACAGCTACATCTATTCTTCCCCAGATAAAGAAACTGATAGATAATGACCTTATTGTCCAGGAAGACAGGATGTATAAACTTACAGTTCTGGGAGAATTTATAACCAAGAAGGTAAACCCTCTTTTAAGTGCCCTTGAAGTCGTGGAAATAAACAACCGTTACTGGACTGACCATGATCTGAACTCAATTCCTCGACACCTGCTGGAAAGGATCTCCGAGCTTGTAGATTGCACTGTTGTCGAACCTGATCTGAACCATATCTATGAACCTTCTCAGAAAATAATTGACAACATGGCAAATGCAAAACAGGTTTCAACTTTTGCTTCTTATTTCAACCCAGCCTATTTGCCCCTTATATGTTGAACTTAGCAGAAAGGAGTCTGAACTTTCTCTGAATTTCACACAGTGCGTCTGGGATCATCTTTCAAACAAACACGCAAATATGATAACGGAATTAATGGACATGGATAATTTAAGTATTTATATTTCTAAAGACGGAATAAAGCTTACAGAGGTTACCGTAACTGATAAACTAATGCTCCTCGGGCTTTTTGACAAAAAAGGGAAGTTTGACCACCAATTTATTATGAGTTTTGAGCCCGGCGCCATCCGATGGGGCCGGGAAATGTTTGATTACTTCAAAAAACTTTCCAGGCAAGTAAATAAAATATAATATAGAGAGCAATAAAAAGATAATGTAACTATTCAGATAACCTTTCAAAGGCTACAATTTTTCCTCGTTTCGAGGAAAAATTGCATATAAAATGAATACTATTTTGT
>JADGNM010000083.1 GCA_017883485.1 Methanosarcina sp. | reverse complement strand
CTTGTCATAGAACACTAAACAATTCCAAGATAACGGCGGGCGGCCCTTGCATACCCCATCCTTTAGGTTGGGGTGGCCGCCCGCAATTTGATTTTTGAGCCAATATATAAGGCAACTGCGTTTAACTTGTTTGTGAAGGAATACATATTTTGATCATTCGATGTGAACGAATCCTTTAAGATGTCTATGAGTAGTTTTAGTTTATTAGAAACATTTTCTTCATTAGAAACACTTTCATCGTTTTTTGTGCGTAAATACTTCAAAAATATCCCTATTTCGACTTCCGATAAGTTTCTCATTTCGATTTGGTTTTTCAATTGTTTCATAAAAGAAGATTTGCCGCATCCCCATTGCCCTTCGATAGAAAGAGTAATTGGAGCTGACGTATCTTTATTGGTAAGAAATTCTGCGACAGCGTCGACGTAAGGTTTGAATCCCAGTGAATCTTCACTTGTTGCAGTGTCATTAATCAGACAGTTAGACTTATCGTCTGGCAAAGAAATTTAGCTCCATCGTTAGTTTAGTCTCAAGACAGGTTGTGAGTAAATTTGTGAGAAATTAGCTTTAAATCCTGGATTCCGAAGAATATCAACTCAATTCAATCGTTTACTCGCAAGCTGTATAAATATTTGCTGAAATTTACATACGACTGTAAGGAATGTGAAATGATAGTTACAGACCGTTCATTCACCTATGTCTGTATATAGTAAAAATCATGCTGTGCATGAAGTCAAAATCAAATTTGTCCCAAAAAGAGATGCAGTTAGTGGCAGCCGAGTTCCGCTTCGGCCCGTTTCGCTTCGGATCACAGGAAATCGGGAATTTCCTGGAAGTAAATTTACAGTTGCTTCAATCAAAATATGAATATATAAATACAGGTAAATAATATACATATTGAAAATTTAAATACGGGAGAAATTGAAAGCTCAAGTGCTATCTGGAATATTTTAGCAAAGATTTTATAGACTTTGATTAATATTTCTTTTAACCTTTGATAAATATATTCTTGTCAGATATTTTTATGAAGTTTTGAGATATTGCTTCTCCAAAGAATTCTGATGCTGGATATTTTGGCTCCTAAGTTTAGACTCGTTATAGCTGATGTATTTCGGTTCAAACAGTATTGAATCGAGTTTGAATTGTTTAAGACAAAGCTTCCAAAATAGTCTATCTCAAGGTTCATTTACATATACATTCTCAGGAAGGAATTAAAAATGGCTTTGAAACCAAGAATTACTGAATCTCCCCAGGTTCGATTGATTGATCTTAAATCAAAACCTTTCTTTATCGTAGCTTCCATAGAAGTCGGGAATACCACAACCAAATGTATCCTTACAGCTACAAATATGGAAACTTGCAGGACCCACATCATAAATAAAATCGTCCGGATGACAAGGGATGTCAGGCCTCCAAAACCCGGAGAAGCCGTATTCGGGAAAACGCTTACTGGTGTGGAACTTACTCGTGAGTCTGTCGCAGAGCTGGTGCGTAATACCCTAACCGAATCAATGGAAAAAGCTAATCTGGATATAAAAACTGATCTGAATTTTGTGGTCCGCTCCACGGGTGTAGTTGCAGGTTTCGATTCCCCTGAAGAAGTTGGAGAATTCATCAAAGGTCTGGCAGATGGCTGTTTGATGGCAGGGGTCCCACCAAGAAATATGACACCTCCGATGTCTATTTCAAATATCGTTAAAAAGCTCCAGAAATTCAGTAAACTCGATGATGTAATCTTTGACGGAGCCGTAGCCGGAGTAATGCCGCCGATAGGTTCAACTGGTGTTGAAATTGTTGCAAATGAAATGGAAGGGGAACTCGCAACAGCAGGGATTAAAGAGGCAGCTCAACTTACGGATATAGATTTCAGGAATCCCTGCATTTCAATTGATTTTGGTACAACCCTTGACGGGAGGATCACAAGTTCGGACCAGCCATATGCAAAAACCATTGGGAACTTCTGCGGTTATGCAGGCGCAATTCCCGATGCGATTGTCCGGGGTTCGAAAATAGTGGATCCTAAATTAGGGACTGCTCTCGAAGTTTTTGAGAAAGAAAAGCCTCCTTCTTTTCTTACCTTGATACTAAAGGCTAAAGCTATTGAAGCATATGCAAAGCGCATTCATGAGCTTATTATTATAGAGAGGGTCCCAAAAGATAGAATGCGGTATGGGAGCGTGCCTGTGAGGCCGGACGCGGCTGAAGAGATAGGTGTGATACTTATAGGCTGCGATGTAGGAAAAAATGGCAGTGATATGGGTAAGCTCAGTGCTATAGGTATGGAAATCTCTAAGAATCACGGACTTCAGGTTGTTTATGCTGTCGTTGATGAGGTAATGGCAGGAGTAGTCTGCAGGCTAATTAAGGTCGCAAAAGAAGAGAACCTCGTTTTTGAAGATACGACTATTGGAATTACTGGCAGGGCAGGTATTACCGGGAACAAACCCAAACGGATTCTCGAATGCCTGGATAAAATGAACCTTGCTCCTAAAATAGATGAACGGGTGGTTTTTGCAGATGACGGGCTTGGCAGAGGCGCAGCCGTAATGGCACGCTGTATGAACTCTCTTGGCTCGCCGAAAAGCCCTCTCGGCGGCAGGCACGGAGGGAAATGCATTCTTGCACAAAGAATAAAACTGCAGTCAAAATGAAGGCAGGAAATTAACCTCCTGCCCCTCCGCCTCCTGCTTTTCCGACATCGAATGCCTGCATCGTTTCCTTCAATTTCCTGAACCTTTCGTCCAGTTCCTCTGCAGTAAAATTTTTATCTTCTTCCTTTTCTTTGGCTTTAATGTCAGTTGGTTCCAGGGTCTCTTCCCTGTACCAGAGATTGGTACTCTCAAGCAGAGCCCATACTTTTCCCTGCTCGTCCTTTTTTAGATCAGCCACGCGACTTACTGTATCGCTATTAACGTATTTGACAGTATCACCCATTTTAATGATTCTTTCATTCCTTCCTACCGCTGTGATTCCTACAGCTTCAGCCATGATCTCACCTCGGGGATCTTCCAGGACACTGTTATTTATGCCCTGCGCCCTTTCTCTTATAATTAGCTATTTATAGGTTATTCAGGCTCTTTAATAAAGTTTGTGTGGCTTGAGCCCGTGAAGAATCTCCGTCAGATCTTAACTTTGACTAATTTCCATCCTGAGGTCTCCCATGAGGGCAATCCTTTCGGCAAAAGCATTGTGCCTGTGGATACTTTCTTCATTGGTCTGTTTGATGGTAATTACTGCGTTATCGGGCAGGTCAGGAAACTCTTTTACTATATTGTCTGCCATAGTCCTTACACAGTCCTCCACAAACTTCGGGTTCATATGAGCGGTTTCCACAACGACCTTTTCGTCGGCGCGCTTCAAGACTTCATATACGCTTGAACTCATGGAACGCTCGATAATGTTGATAATGCTTTCGAGAGAAACGTCGAAGTCGTGTGCCACCTTAATTGAAATGATGCCCCTCCCCCGCTGATTATGGGTAGCCATGGGAACCCTTTCCAGGAATTTTATAATCTTCTCGCTGTCAACTCCAAGATTGGAAAGCTCAGTTGCTGCTTTATCTCTCATAATCTCCTGTGCGCAGGGACAGGCAGTCATTCCTACAACTTCCGCACCTATGAGCTTCTTTACATCAAAATAGCCCTTGTCTCCGTGCCCCCTTACAGCAGACGCTTCGGCAAATATGTTTACAACTTCCTGACATTTGATCCCGGTTGAGGGGGAAGCACGCCTGATCATATATTCGCTTTTCATTCGAACCTCGGCTTGATTAGCGTACTCGTGCCGACCAAGCAGATTGTGTGCGATATCGCTGCAGAGCTGCTCAATTTCATATACAGGTGTGCTGAGCACCTTTTCCAGAACCTCATCTACGGCTTCGAAATTCCGTGAGAGGTTTGCCCCCTTCCGGTCGTATGGTAGGTCAACAAAAACGTCAAAAGTTGAAATCAGTACGACAGGCCGTTTGTCTTTACGTTTGATCTCAACAAGCTTTTTCATATTTGTTACCCCAACACGTGTAAGATTGATAGCTACACTTGGTTTGCTGGCCTGGACGTCTGGGAGGTTGAAGATACAGTTTTCCATGTTAACCAAATCCGTGAAAAGATGGATCCTTGAGTTGTAGAATAATTTTGATAAACGCAAATTTATTATACATATTTGGAAAAATGTAGGTGTCCTTGGTTAATCGATAGATAATATTCCGGGGGTTTGAAAGTAATTCTTCGGTCGTTCTCTTCCCGCGCCCCGGACAGCTGAAGCCCATCGATTTTGATCAATGAAAATAAATTCTTCAGCCTTATTACAGAAATCGGGTGTCAAGCATCAACTGCTTCTTAGCGAACGACTAAATATAACCATAAGAAGTTATAGCATGTAAAGCTTATGCTTTTGGGTTCCTTTTCCAAATGTACAATGAAGTATAAATTTCGGTAGTATCTAAAATTCAATTTATAAAAACTGTTTTTAACTTTATTTCTAGCAAGATATAAATATTTAAATATTAAGAGGAATTTATCGATAAACCAACAACTATAGGCAGCATCTGAAGAAAGCTTTTATATACTTTAAACTTAATCAGTGTCTAGCAATACAATTTGCGAGGTGACCTTTATGTCCAACACAAGAAATTTTGTTTTACGAGACGAAGACGGCAATGAGCACGGAGTTTTCACTGGAAAACAGCCCCGGCAGGCTGCTCTAAAAGCCGCAAACCGTGGTGAAGGGACAAAGTCCAAACCTGAGATTATCTGCCTCAGGGAACGCGGGACAAAGAAGGTGCACATTTTCAAGGCATGGAAAGAAGAAGTCGAAGCCCCGAAAAACAGGCCTGACTGGATGCCAGAGAAAATCAGCAAGCCCTTTGTCAAGAAAGAGAAAATAGAAAGAATTGAATAAATTAATATTCCTTATATGCCCTCAAAATTGGGTTCTATCTTTTTCTTTTCGATTATCCAGATATGGAATTAGCCTGGAATGGTCTTTAATTAAAATACTATCCGGACTAGCTTATTTATAAATTATTTTCCTAAGTTAGCTTACTTTTGCTCATCACATAGCTTGTTTGGGTTTTTATTCAGAATATTTAACGATAAGTTTAAAAACAGATTTTCTGATTCCTACATCATGGAACTGAAAAGAGAAAACGTGCTCATTGAAGCCCTGCCTTACATGCAGGAATTCTACGATTCAATCATGGTTATCAAAGTGGGCGGGAACGCAATTGTCAGCCCTCAGATCATGGAAGATATAATAAAAGATGTTGTGTTGCTACGTTATGTGGGAATCAAACCCGTTATCGTGCATGGAGGCGGGCCTGAGATTACGGAAAAAATGGAACTTATGGGCAAAAAGGCTGAATTTGTCCAGGGTCTTCGTATTACAGACGACGAAACTATGGAAATTGCCAGGATGGTTCTCGTCGGGAACATTAATACCAAAATAGTATCCTTAATCGGCGTGTTCGGAGGAAAGGGCATTGGACTTACGGGTTATGACGGAAGGATGATCCTGGGCCACAAACAGGGAAGCAAGAAGATAGTCGTTGACGGTATTGAGAAAGAAATAGATATTGGCTGGGTAGGAGAAAGTGAAGTCATCAATCCTGATGTTCTCCATATAGTGCTTGAAAATGGTTATATTCCTGTGATCTCTCCTATCGCGGTAGACGCGCAGGGAAATACCCTGAATATTAATGCTGATACGGTAGCAGGAGATATTGCCGCAGCCCTGCGTGCCAAAAAACTAATCCTGATGACTGATGTCTCAGGCCTCCTTAGAGATATGGAAGATCCTTGCAGTCGCATCTCCCATGTAACTCTGGATGATATAGATCCCCTTATTGCTGAAGGAGTTATAAGAAGGGGTATGATCCCTAAACTTAAAGGCGCTGCAGTGGCAGTAAAAAGCGGGGTTGAGAGAGCTCATATAATAAATGGAAGTGTTTCTCACTCAATGCTTCTTGAGCTCTTTACGGATTGTGGAGTAGGAACCATGGTTTACCGACCTGGCTTTGAACCTGCTGGAGATTGTGCGAATGAATCTGCTCATCAGGCCGGTCAGGTTAAGTGACGCTGAAGACATCAATGAGATGAGCCGGCAAACAGAGGGTAGAGCTAATACCCTGGCCCTTAATACGGAAACTCTTTTGGTTACCGAGGCTTTTCTACGAAACATTGGAAATGATGATCACATTCTGGTGGCCGAGACAGATGGAAAAGTAATAGGTATGATAGGGCTGCATCTCTTCAAAAGAGCAAGGCAGAGGCATATGGCTTCCCTGGGTATGATGGTCAGGACTGAATACCAGGGAAAAGGCATCGGGAAAAAGTTGATGGAAAACATTCTGGACCTGGCCGATAACTGGCTCATGCTGGTAAGGATTGAGCTGGATGTTATCGAGGATAATGAAAGGGCAATCCGCCTTTACAGGTCCTTCGGGTTTGAAGTTGAAGGAAAAAAGAAGTACTCAGCAATAAAGGATGGAAAGTATGCCGACTTGCTTATGATGGCCAGATATACCCTTCCCTCTCAATTTAAATGAGAAAGTAAAAAAATCAATCCAAAATGGGTGTCCCATATGTAAAATCGTCAAGTTCAAGGACTTTTTTCCAGAGCTCTTTGCATTCACAATCGACTTTATTGAGGTCTGCTGGGTTCTGGGTGAGTGAGAAAGTCCTGATCGAGTCTGCAACGTCCGAACTGCAGATTTTGCAGTTATGAGGGCCGCGTTTTGAGCCTGCTCCGACAGGATCGGACATGAGGGGAAGGTCAGGATGGGCGGCTTTTGCTCTTTGGAGGATTTTTACAATGCTCCAGAGCCAGGGAGGACGGTATTGTCTTTTTTCCCAGAGAGCTTCGACGATGGTACCTTTCTGGACGTTGCAGAGGTTAATGGAGATGGTATCAGCATAGGGAGCTGCATCGTCTATGGAACGGATGATGTCTTCCAGAGCTTGGCGTTCGGACAGGAAGGGAGGTTTTAATAGCAGGTACGCTTTTACGGTTGCCCCGTACTTTTTTGCTATTTCTGCTGCGCGGACAAAGTCCCTGAAGGTAAAACCCTTATTGATTGAGTCTTTGCGGATCCTGTCCGAACTTGTTTCCAGCCCGAAGGCCAGCTCGAAGGGCTTATTTTTCAGGATCTTGAGGCAATTCTGCACATTTTCTTCGGTTACGAAATTCGGGCGAGTCTCCACAAGTACCTTGATAACCCCGGGATCTTCTGCAAGAATTTTAAGAGTTGAATCTCGTGCTTCGCGAGGGACTTCCTGTTCGTCAAGAAAACTGCCTGAAGTGAAGATTTTGACCATGAATTCGGGAAACTTTTCAGCTTTCTTCATCGCTTTTGTAAGCTGGGCTATGTAATCTTCAAGGGCTGGAGGCTCACTTGCGCAGTCGTAGACGTAGCCGCACATAGTACAGCCGCCAGCTTTTCCCCAGCGGCAGCCTGCGCTCTTGAAGATTATGGTAAGAGTTTTTGTTTGAGTCCCATTTACAAGGTCGACTCCGGTCCAACTTGCCGCGGGTTCATCCGTAGGAGAGGGCTTTACTTTTATCCGCTGCCGGATTTCCATTACTGCTTTATTCAGGGTCATGGGCGAAAAACTCGCTTTAAGGCTTCTTTATAAGTGTAAAACAGATTTTTAAGCAGAGATCAGCTTAAAAATCAGCTTAATTATTTTTGTTTATTAGTTGTGCTTCATTCTACATTACCTAATGTTTTATTCGAACTCGATTGTCGCCGGCGGTTTGGGAGTGATGTCATAGACTACTCTTGCGACTTTCGGGATCTCGGAGGTGATTCTGGATTCCAGGTGTTTGAGCACATCCCATGGGAGTTCGAGAGCATCCGCAGTCATTCCATCTCTTGACCCGACAGCCCTTATGGCTACTATCCAGCCGTAAGCTCGGATATCCCCTTTTACCCCTGTTCCCTTGCCGAGTACGGCAGCAAAAGTCTGCCAGGGGCAGAATCTGTCGAGAAGCTCTTCTTCGACTATAAAGTTAGCTTCGCGCACGACTTCAAGCTTCTCTTCGGTCACTTCTCCAAGGATGCGCACAGCCAGCCCTGGTCCGGGAAAAGGCATCCTCTCGCAAATCTCGTCAGGCAGCTGGAGTGCCCAGGCAACTTCCCTTACCTCGTCCTTGTAAAGGTCTTCGAGAGGCTCGACAATTTTTTTAAAATCCATTATGCTCGGCAGCCCCCCAACGTTGTGGTGGGATTTGATCCCGCCTTCGGACTCGACCCTGTCAGGATAGATCGTGCCCTGGATCAGGTAATCAGCTGCAATTTTCCTTGCTTCTTCTTCAAAGACCCTGATGAAGGTCTCACCAACGGCTTTTCTTTTCTCTTCAGGGTCAGTTAAACCTTTCAGGGCTGCAAGAAACCTGTCCTTTGCAAATACAACATCCAGGTTCATGTGGGAGAAAATGTGCTTAATTCTCTCTGTTTCCCCTTTTCTCATAAGCCCTGTATCGATATAGATTGGCTGCAGCCTGTCTCCGATAGCCCTGTAAGCCAGTTCCGCACAAACAGAACTGTCCACCCCGCCGGAGAGTGCAATAATTGCTCTTCCGTCTTCTATTTCCTGGCTGATTTTCTCAATTGCTTTCGGAATGAATTTTTCGGTTTTTACCATTGAAATGCTCCTTAAATTATGCTAAACTAAAATCCTTTGAAGAAGTGATCGTAATAGGTGGATGTCATCAGAAATATCTGGTTCTGATTATTTATTATTGTGATATATGGTCTGTGCATGGGGTTTTTGATATTTAAAGGTATCATAGTGATAAGTCCTGAAAAATTTACAATATAAGACAAGATAAATTAGACTCCAAATTAATCTTTCACGTGGGAAACCAAGTTTCTTTAATTTTTCATATACATTTCTCAGATCTTACTGACCAGTAACTTACTAGCTGGTAAGATGCATCAAATGGGATTGAAAAACCACTTCTAGAAAACTAACAGGAATAAGGAGCCTGGATAATTCGAAGTCAGAATAATTTGGTCGTCAATTTGTATTCGATTGATGTTATATAATATGTCTAATATATATTCGTACATGGGGAAACGGGGACCAAAATCAAAGTTTACTGATAT
>JADGNM010000082.1 GCA_017883485.1 Methanosarcina sp. | reverse complement strand
ACTCAATTTGCTGTCATCGATTTCGCAGCAAACAAGATATTTGGTTTAATATGGTCTAGTGATGATGTTTTCACCTGGTAATGTGACATAGTCAAGTTATAAACCAGACTTTATTTGTTACGATAAAATCATCATTGAGCTGAAAGCTGTTAAAGAAATATCTCCTGAACATAAAGCACAGCTTTTGAATTATTTGAAAGCTACTAATCTGGAACTGGGCTTACTTATAAACTTTGGAAGCTATCCAAGAGTACAAATTGAGCGAATGGTTTCGCAAATGACTGCAAAAAGTAAAACACCACGTATAGAGAGTGTAGAGGATACGAGAGAGGGGCAGTAAGCAATCAACAGTTAATTTTTCATTTTACTGGCATTTAATTCGCTATAAATTCCATAACCGTGAAAATGAGATAGTGCGAAAATAACTTTACCCATATTTCCTTTCTTCCGCGTTTTCCGCGCTTTCTGCGGTTTATATTTTCGTTTAAATTGTAATTAATGGGCGAATTAATTGCACTTGAAACTCCATTTTAGAATAGATTAGAAGTTTAACTGCTTTCTGTATGAATATATTTGTACACATTTTTGGCCTGATATCTAATTTTGAGGAAGATCTTTCCAAATAAAAATGGTTCAAGAACAAATCACTTTGAAACCACTTCTCCTTCTCCTCTCTTTTCAAGCCAATCCATAACCTTCGGCCACAGAGACAGTGAAATTATCATTGAAATTACAAAGACAAAAATCGAGCCTGCAGCCATGTCTACCTGAGTATACGCAAATCCTCCCCTCAATGCATTGGTTGAAATAGCCCCAAAAAGAAAAAGGATTACAAGAACTATTGAGGTTGCAATACTTGATAAAAGTACTAATCTGGGCCTGTTATCCTTCGATTCGGATTTTACCATAGAATTCACCATAACACGGGAATTTCAAAATTATCTTCCTGATTTATCTATCTGATTATCCACGGGATTTATCTTCCTGATCTATCTACCCGATTTTTCTATTTGATTTACTTACTGAACTTACTGATTTATCTTACTTATTTACCTTGTTGATCTATTTCCCTAGCTTATTTCCATAATCTACTTCCAAGATTCATTTAATTTTGCTTCTTTTCATTAGCAGGGAATTGGTCGTAACCGAAACTGAACTGAGTGCCATGAAGGCGGCAGCAAGTTCAGGCGTTATCAGTATCTTGTGAAAGAAGGGATAAAGAATTCCTGCTGCAATAGGGATTCCTATCGTATTATATCCAAAGGCCCAGGTCAGATTCTCTTTAATCTTGCGGATTGTAAGCCGACTAAGTTTAAGGGCTGCAACCACATCTCGAGGGTCATTTTTGATAAGCACGATTTTTGCGGATTCCATTGCGACGTCGGTGCCTGCGCCCATAGCAATTCCCACATCGGATTGAATCAGGGCAGGAGCGTCATTAATGCCGTCACCTACCATTCCGACAAGTTTTCCTTCTTTTTGAAGTTTCTTGATTTCTTTTGCCTTGTCCTCGGGCAGCACCTCGGCAAGCACTCTGGGAATCCCTACCTCATCTGCAATTGCACCGGCTGTAACAGCATTGTCCCCGGTTATCATTACTACTTGAATGCCCATTTTTTTAAGGGTTTCAACCGCCTCTTTAGAGTTTTCCTTCAGGGTATCGGCAACTGCAACAAGGCCTATTATTTCATTTCCGGAAGCTACAAGCATTGCAGTTCTCCCGTTTTCTTCGAAGGTCTGCATTTTGGCTTCAAGTTCCCTAAAGGAGATCCCATTTTCTTCCATAAGCTTGCGGGTGCCAAGCAGAATTCTTTTTTCTTCAAAATAGGCTTCGACTCCTTTCCCTGGAATGGAATGGAACATTTCTGCTTTTCCAGGATTTATTTCCCTTTTCTCAGCCCCTTTTACGATAGCTTCTCCTAGAGGGTGCTCTGACCCTCTTTCAGCTGTTGCTGCAATAAAAAGGACCTCTTTTTCTTCATGGCCAGGGGCTGCATACAAATCCGTAAGCCTGGGAGTCCCTTCTGTAAGAGTGCCTGTTTTGTCAAAAACGATAGTGTCAAGCTTATGCGCCCTTTCAAGAGCTTCCCCGCCTTTTATAAGGATCCCGTTCTCTGCGCCTTTTCCAGTGCCAACCATTATGGCTGCAGGGGTTGCAAGCCCAACCGCACACGGACATGAGATTACAAGGACCGTAATGGCGATAAGCAGGGAAAAGAGAAACGGACTAATCCCTCCGAGTGAAGCGGAATTTTCTACACCGTAGCGCCAGTAACCTATGAAAAACCAGAAGAAGAAAGCCAGAAGGGCAATAATGTGCACGGCTACTATGAAATTGCCGGCAAAAACGTCTGCAACCCTCTGGATGGGAGCCTTGGTGGTCTGGGCGGTTTCCACAAGCCTGATTATCTGGGCAAGGGCAGTATCAGCCCCAACCTTTGTCGCTCTGAACCTGAAGGATCCTGTCCTGTTCAGGGTAGCTCCGATAACCGTATCTCCAGGGTTTTTCTCCACCGGGATGCTTTCTCCTGTGAGCATGGACTCGTCTACTGCCGAATTCCCTTCCACTACAATCCCATCAACAGGGATCTTTTCTCCGGGCCGGACAACAACAATGTCACCGACTACCACTTCTTCTGCAGGAACTTCCTTTTCCACGCCGTCAATAAGAATCCTGGAGGTCTTTGGACGGAGCCCCATCAGTTTCCGGATAGCTTCGGACGTCCGGCCTCTTGCCCTTGCTTCGAGGTACCTTCCAAGAACAATGAAAATGATCAGAAAAGCTACGGTATCATAATAAAGGCTGTTATATCCCGGGCCCAGATCAAGAAAAGTTGCCGCCACACTGATAAGGTAGGCTGATCCGGTCCCTGCGGCAATCAGCAGGTTCATGTCAGTTACGCCATACTTGAAACCCTTGAAAGTCCCGACAAAAAACTGCCTTCCGGAGAAAAGAAGGACAAGGGTAGACAGTATAAAAAGAACGATCGGGTTGGAAAGGAACGCAGGCACAAAAGAGAGAAAAGGAAACATCATGCTCATATTTCCAAGGCCGATTGGGATTCCCAGCACAATAGCCATTATCAGATTATTTCTCTGCCTCCGGATCTCAGCATCCCGGGACATTTGCTCCCTGTCCTCGTACTCAACAGTTTCAGCCCTGACCGATGCCCCGTACCCTATTCCCTGAACCGCAGCAATTATCTCCCTTACGGAAATGCGGGACGAATCAAATTCTACAAATGCCTTTTCGAGCGGAAAACTTACCGAGGCTGAAATAATGCCCTCTTTCTTATTAAGAACCTTCTCAATGTTTGCAGCACAGGCCGCACAGCTCATGCCCTGAAGATTTAGAGTTACCTTATCCTTCTCTACTTTATACCCGATGGACTCGATAGCTTCCTCAATTTCCCTGGGAGAGATAAGGGAAGGCTCAAAACTAACTTTTGCCCTTCCTAACTCCAGATTGACAGTTACAGAGTCCACTCCTTCCTTTTTCTTCAATACTTTCTCGATATTCAGGGCACAGGCCGAACAGGTCATGCCGGAAACTCCGAGGGTAATTTCTTTTAGGCCTGTTTTTTGGTCTGAAATGCGGGGAGCTTCTTTTTCTGCAAGCATGCATTCTTGCGTAATCAGGGGGCAGGCTTGAGAATTTTCTTCCGGCTCATTTAATAAAATATCAGCGGTTCTTGAAGATTCAGCAGCTCTTGAAGTTTCAGCAGTTCCTGAAGTTGCGCCTTCTGCTTTTGAAATAACGGAAGTTTCTCTCTCGGCATTTGCCTGAACCTCTTTTGCTTCCTCTTCAGTTTTTTCTTCGATTTCGGTCGAGTACCCAGCCTTTCGGATAGCGTCTTTTATATTATCCAGGCTTACTTTTTGGGAGTTAAAACTAACAGTGGTATGTTCGGCTTCCAGATCTACCTCAACTGACCCCACCCCCTCAAGCGAAGAAATAGCATCAGCTACTCTTTTCTGGCAATGACCACAGGTCATGCCGTAGACACTTATAGTAACTTCCATTGGATATGCCGCCAATCCAGGTTTTTTTCAGGCCTTCCCGGAGCTTAAAGAATTTGTCCGGGCTCCATTCTGATTTTATAACCAGCTTTATGCAGGGTCATCCGTATGACATGCGCGTCAGTTATCCGGCTGTCATAAGATACGTTAACTGTCCTGTCAGAAATATTTATGCTTACTCGGGAAACCCCTTTGATAGAGGTAACGAGCCTTGCAACCATGTCCTTGCAGTACCTGCAGACCATGTCGTCCACTATGAATGTTATTTCCCCTATATATTCACCCCCAGCAGCGTCAGCCTGTTTTCAAACAGGCGCCTCACCCATATAATAAATCTCTATTTTTTATATATTAGCTATACAGTCCTTTAAACAAATTAGTAGATAAATTAGACAGATCCTTTCTTCTCAATTACAAGGGTTCGTATCCGGCTTCCCGAATCGCAGCCTTGATTTTTTCGGGATTTGCCTTCCCCTCCTCGTATTCGACAACCGCCTGTTTAGTCTGAAGGTTTACATCCGCTTTCCTTACACCTTCTACAGAATCAATTGCTTTCTTGACTCTCAACTGGCAGTGCATACAGGACATGCCTTCAACTTTTATTGTTTCCTGGATTATGATTTCGACCTCCGTCTGATTTTTACTGACCGATTTAACGTAATACTTTATGGAATACTATATGATTGCAAAATATATGTCCGGTTTGTCGCAAACTCATCGCTGCCCGCAGAGTCGGATCGGCAGGCCAGTTCAGATTTCACCTTGCAGACAGGATCAGGACCGCAATAATATTTCTAATAATTAAAGATACGTCAATTTATTTTTACTTATCACCCGATGCTTTAAACATTCAATTAAGTTTTGTAAAAATTATCCAAAGAGTGGTACAAATCACGGAACTTTTTATGTGTAGTAGGAATATTCTGCGTCAAACTCTGCCAAAGCCTCCTACCAAGGAAACCTGGTGAAGAGAAGTGGCTATCTTGTTGTTTAACCTGATACGACACTGACGAAACTGGGAGATCATTTTGATGCTCACGTTGAGGTTCTCATACTGAGCGCTTTTTTATTTCTTCAAATTCTTCTTTAGTAATCTCACCTCTGGCATACCTATCATTTGCTATATCCAGCGCAGACTTCTCACCACCACCACGGGTTTTGTTCTGCTCAACAAGCCAATTTATTAGCAGATAAGCTATCACAATTATAAGAATCTAGAACAGGAGCCCGAAAAACATACCTCCATACCACATCATGCCGTAACCATAATTGCCCATAAATCCAGGTATTATAACCACTCTCCAAGTGATAATTAATTTATTACTCTACATTTTAATTTTCAGTATGATCTGTCAAACTCAAGCTTCAGAGTGGAATTCAGCTTGTTACTTTCATCTCTCCAAGATAGAATCCATGCCAGGTATGTACCCAGATCTGACCACTATATGCGTTCACGCTCAGCATACCTTCGGTTTCATTTCGTCCAAAGTCGAAAGTGTAGTAGCCGGGCATTTCGTGTGACTCTTGGATTTGTGCCCCCGGTAGGTAGCCCGTCAGGAAATCCTCTGCAAGTTTCTTCGCCCCGGCCAGGTCATAGCCCGAGCTTCCAGCCTGCATCCTTCCGGCTCCATAGCGAGTATTCCACATCATATTCGGCCCCGGCTCAGGATAGGTTGATCCTGAATAACGGTCTACCAGAATCTCGGCTATGTCTTGTCCACTGGCTGTATCCTTCATAACAGCATAGTAGTTACTGCTGAATGCCATGAAGTCCTCGACTTCTATGTTTGAGCCATATTGTCGGGCAAAGCTCTCCATGTTTTTCAGTGCCACATCCTGAGTTATGGGCTTTGACTCCGGATAGTACAGCGCCATCATATTGCCCATCATCATATTGCCCATCATTCCATATCCATAGCTGTAATTGTAGCCCGGATTGTTCATCATTCCTGGTCCCATCTGCCCGGACTGATAACCATTTTGATTGTAAACTGGACTATACATCATCGACCTAAAGGCTAAAAAGGCTAGGAGTATTATTACTACTACTAACAGGCCAATTATGATATTTTTGTTATCTGCCATGATAACCCCTCAAACTGTACATTATAAGATGCTCAAATGATATTGATACATTTAATTACGTAGATAAAAATCAGCAGGACAGCTTTAGGACAGCTTTACAGGAACGAATTCATATTCAGTCCCCGTCAGCTCAGACGCTTTTTATCTCTTCAGATTTTTCTTCAATAACTTCACCCTTTGGATATCTGGCCTTTGCTATAAACTCCAGTGCTGACATCTGCTCTTTCCCACGAGTTTTATTTTGTTCAACGAGTCATTGAATTATTAAACTACCAAATAACAAGAATTCATACAGGAATCCGAAAAATCGACCTTCATATCATGTCACGCCACGACCATAACGGTTCACAAACCCAAGTATTGTAATCACCCCCCGAACAGCAATTAAGATAACATTATATTGTTAAAATTATTAGACCTAAACACTAATAATTATTTCCATTAATCTCGATTTTATTATTGCTTAAATGAAGAACTAAAATCACAATTGAAATAAATTTCTTGACCTTGTGGAAAATCTATCTAAATCGGCTTCAAGCAGCTGAAAAATATAAAGTAAAAAAATATCAGTTGCAGTTTTACTTCTGGAGAGATGTATTTGATACTGATTTTGTTCTATCAATCAATAACTTTACAGAACCTTTTCAGCATCAAGTCATTCCATCTTCAAAGTTCTTGCGTTCACAGCTACGATTACGGTACTCAGACTCATGAGAATTGCGCCCATAGCAGGGCTCAGTAAAATTCCATATCCATAGAGAACCCCTGCTGCAAGAGGAATTGCAAAAATATTGTACCCTGTTGCCCAAAGAAGATTTTGATACATTTTAGAATAAGTACTCCTGGAAAGCCTGATTATATTCAAAACATCCCTTGGATCATTTTTAACCAGCACAATATCAGCTGTTTCGATCGCAACATCCGTACCTGCTCCAATAGCAATCCCTATATCAGCCTGAGCAGTGCCGGAGCGTCATTTACCCCGTCCCCGACCATGCCTGTAGTATATTTCTTTTGGACTTCTTTGACCTTCTCTGCCTTTTCATGCGGAAGAACTTCTGCGAAGTAATCGTCAAGTTCCAATTCTCTAGCTACCCAGGCAGCTACATAACGATTATCTCCTGTAAGCATGAGACACTTTATTCCCATGCCTTTGAGTTTTGAGATTGCTTCCCTGGACTCTTTCCGGATAATATCAGCAAGTGCGAGAGCTCCAAGTACCTTCTCTCCTTCAAGCAGGAATACAACGGTTTTTCCCTGCTCTTCAATTTCTTTAATTTTTTCTTCTTTCAGGATAATTCCCTTTTCCTCAAGATACCCGGGACTCATGACAAGGAATTTCTTTCCTTCCACCAATCCTTCTACACCCTTTCCAGGAATCGAACTGAATTCATCCACTGATTGGAGCTTCAATCCTTTTTCTCTGGCACTTTCCAGAATACCTGTTGCAATAGGGTGTTGAGAACTGGCTTCCAGAGAAGCTGCCAGGCTCAGAATCTTTTCATTTTCCTCTTGGCTTTCATTTTTCTCCCCTGAAAGAGAAACTACATCCGTGACTCCAAACCTTCCTTCTGTGAGTGTACCTGTTTTGTCAAAAACGAGAGCCTGAAGATTGCGAGCCCTCCCAAATGCCTGCCGATCCCTGATAAGAAGTCCGGATTTTGCAGCAATAGAAGTTGAAACTGCAACCACAAGAGGAATTGCAAGTCCAAGCGCATGTGGACAGGTAATAACCATTACAGTAACTGCCCTTTCCAGGGCAAAGACAAGTTGTTTGCCGAAGAAAATCCAGAAGATGAAAGTGAGAGTTCCCACAGTCAAGGCTATAATTGTAAGGTACATTGCAGCTCTGTTTGCCAGATCCTGGGTTTTTGATTTACTTTCCTGAGCTGCTCTGACGAGTTCGACAACCTGGTTCAGGTAGGTATCCTTCCCAGTTTTTTCTACCTCAGCCACAAAAGCCGCTTCCCCATTAATGGAACCGCCAATAACCTCATTTCCCGGCTTTTTTGTGACAGGTTTTGACTCTCCCGTAAGCATTGATTCATTGACACTGCTTTTTCCTTCTACAACAATCCCGTCCACAGGCACTTTTTCTCCTGGCTTGACCAGAACCTTATCCCCGATTTTTAGCTGGTCAACACCCACGTCAACAACTTCACTATTTTTTTTCAGGTGAGCAACCGACGGCATGATCTTTACAAGTTCCTCAAGGGCTTTTGAAGCTCCCATTACCGAACGCATCTCCAGCCAGTGCCCGAGCAGCATTACATCGATAAGGGTCACCTGTTCCCATAAAAATACCCCTCCTTGAAGCCCGAAAACCACGGCAGAGCTATAAAAATAAGCCACGCTGATGGCAATCGCTATCAAAGTCATCATCCCAGGAGTCTTTTCAGCAAGCTCTTCTTTTATTCCCTTGAGAAATGGGTAGCCTCCGTAGAAATAAATGACTGAGGAAAGAAGAAAGGTGATGAAATCCGCACCAGGAACATGAAGCTCAAAGCCGAAAAAACTTTGGACCGTAGGAGAAAGCAGCAAAACAGGAACGGTTAGTATAAAAGAAACAATAAATTTTCTTCTGAAGTCCTCAAGCATATAGGTATGATGATTGCCATGGTCTTTCCCTTCGGACGGCCCATGACCCTCATGTTTCATTCCTTCATGCTGCTCGTGGCCTTGATGCTTCATTTCTTCATGTTGCTCATGAGCTGCATGTTTACTTTCCTTATGCTGCTCATTTTTTGTCTCTTCATGCTGTTCATGATTCTGATGTTCCCCTTCCCTGCGATGCTCATGACCTGATTTCTCGCCAACATATCGCTCTTGATCTTCCGAATGATCGTGATGCGGCGTATTTCCAGTAGGTTTATGCCTACTTTCTTCGTGAAATTCATGAGAATTTGTAACTATTCAGATAACCTTTCAAAGGCTACAATTTTTCCTCGTTTCGAGGAAAAATTGCATATAAAATGAATACTATTTTGTTTCGTTATTAT
>JADGNM010000081.1 GCA_017883485.1 Methanosarcina sp. | reverse complement strand
TACCGATTTTCTTAAACTCCAGTCGGTGATCTGGTCAACAAGGGCTCTTTTTCAAGCCCCTTCCTCGACCGCATCAGCGGGCAGGGAGGGGTAGTTGACCAATTACTGACTCATTCACTTTTTTCTGAGTGGGTGGCTCGAAACCTGCTATTAAATATCCATTAATGTCGATTCCAAAACTATTAACAGGACCACCAAATGCAGCAAAATATGGTTCAATTGTAGCGCGAGGAAGTGAATGCTTAGCTTTGGCAAGTAAATCTATCCATTCCCTTTTTTCTTCTTCCTGGTGAATTTCAGGCATCGTTCCCCGAGTTGTTATGAGCCCTTCTGGAAACAGCTTCTTAGCTTCTTCAAAAGACTCAGGACCATAATCCGGTAATGGAAGATCTTCAGTTATGTGTGACCACATGAAGACCACAGGTACTTCACCTACACCCTCCTGTTCACAGTAGTCATCTATTATTTGATATATTTCATCAATTGTTGTCTCATTTACTTTTTCTGAAAAATCAGACTCCAATTCAACTACTAAATAACCCCTACCCGCATGATCAAAACCAATTACAAGATCCTCATATTCGTTAAAAAATTGGTTTATTTCTGTCATATTACTCCAACATTTATAAACCGGATCTGAAGAGAAATCCACTATTTCATCATCATTTGCTGTTTCGGGAAATGAACCTCTGCTAGTTATAAACTGCGGATTCTTTTTAATCTCGTCAATAATCTCAGAATTATTTGATTGTTTATTATCTTCATTTGCAGAACCAGTTGGTAAAAAATAAAAAAATGATACAAGCATCAAAAATAACGTAAGTATCAGAATTTTGCTTTTCTTAACCATTATACCAGATCCGAAAGTAATCAGGACTTACACACTTAATCTCAAAATCAAGCACTTGTGAGTTCATGCAAAGTAGCATAATTATATAGTTTGACGTTTGGTGCTACCGGCTTCATAGCTTAACCCATAAGCTTTACTCGATATGCTGCCCAAGTATAATATGCTTTTTAAATTAATTTATAATTATACTTGCGCACTTTAAAAAACGAATTTTTTAATAATATTATTTTTAGGCATATGCGCTCAAGGAAAAAATTTAAAAAAGTGTCCTTAATGCTTACTTCGGCTGCAACGCTGCAGAAAAAGCTGCATCAGTACTGCAGAGAGAAAAGTAAATTTCAGAAAGACCGAACACGGTTAAAGGTGCAGGATTGGAATGCATGAAATGTCATACATCACTTTTTCAAAAACAGAGAGGGAGATTTGCCCCCTCGTTTTATTGCTTTTTCTTCTCTGGTGCAGAAAGGAAAAAACAAAACCTGACAGAATTTACTTCCTTGCTTTAATCTTCTCAAATAGCTGCTTTAAGGTATCTTCGTTGCTCTTTGTGAACTCGAAAGGCGAGCCCATAAAAGGTTCAAAATGCACTGGCACGTCGTCGAGCCTGTAGAAAGTCCCGTCGCATTCCATAGCATCAATGACTCCCGGGAGCACGACATCTGACGTAATAGTAGTCGGGCATGGAGCAATGTCAAGGCAGACCATGGGGATCTCGGCAAGGTAGGCCGCGCAGTCCGCGGGTATATGGCTTACCAGGTCAGCGCACATTACAAGGGCTGCATCCACATCCTTTTCGCGAAGCACGTCCACTGCTGTAAATTCTCCCGGGTTGTAACGCGGATAACCTCGTGAAAAGTCAAGCCCGAAGGGGAAGCCATACATATAGGAGGCTACCTGGTTAAAGCCTGCAACGTTGCAGTGGCCACGGAGGGCTCCGAGGGTGAATTTGGTGTAATTGTTCAGTTCCTTTACAAGGTTCATGGCAATTTCTGCGTTCCTGTGCTTCCCAATTGAAGAAGAAAGCCCTAAACCTACTGAAATGGCACCGAAGTTGCAGTTCTTCATCAGATCGAGCATCTCTTCCATTACTGGAATAGGAATTCCTGTGATCTCTTCCACTGACGGGTGGGGAGTCTTTCCATGAAGGAGCGTAAGAAGTGCACCGATCAATTCATAATCGGAATTTGGCTTGAGCTGCACGTGCAGGTCGGAAGCTTCGGTAGTCGGAGTTTTTCGTGGGTCAACAGTGATAACAGTCCTGTCGAAACGCCCGCGTTTTGTCCAGTAACCCCGAGGAAATACCCCATACCTGGACATTTGCCTGGGCATGGATTCAAGAGGATTGGTTCCCCAGTAAATTATGAGATCGCTTCTATTTTTCTTCTGCCCTTCTGTTGCACCTACTTTTCCGGCTTCCTGAATTCCCATGGCTGTTGGGCCGTGACAGATCGTAGAATTGGAATCAACAATTGCACCCAGGTATTCCCCTATCTTTAGCCCGACTTCATGCGCTTCGCAGGAGGTCTCGCTGCCCAGGAAAAGCAGGGGGCGTTTTGCAGAAATAAGAATATCAGCGGCTTTTTCAAGGGCTTCGTCCCAGGCTGCCTGAGTCAATTTTCCGCCGTTTTTTATAAGGGGCTGCCTGATCCTGTGGGAACTTAAAAGCTCCTTAAACTTGGCATTTCCCATCTTGCAAGCATTTTTAGCCTCAATTGTTCCATCTCCGAGTTCGACCTGAATATCGTCGCATGCTGCCCCACATACAGGACAGACTATGTTTTTGAATACCATATTCACTGCCCTCCGACATAAACTTTCAAAACCAAATCTTCGGCGCTAAGAACCTCTTCTTCAGTGGGCTCAATTTTTACAGGGGCTCCTTTGTAGAGAGGGGATCCTGTAGAAAGAGTATCCGGATCCACTACTACGTTGGACCAGATAGCTCTTGGCATAAACACATGCCCTGGCTGAACTGAATCGGTACATTTTACATAAACTGCGACCGAGTGCTTCCTGTCCCGGCTTGTTACCTTTACTTTTTCAGGAGAGCAGATTGAAACAAAATCCACTGGAGAAATCCAGCAGGCTGCGCATTCCTGAGTGTACTCGTCCGTGAATTTGTCTCCACCTTTGGCAAGCCTGCCTTCTTCAATCGTACTTCCGGTAATGAGCAATACTTCCATGTCTTCACCTCAGAGTTCAGGGTTTGCGTCCGCGGCTGCATAAAGTACTCCTTTAGCCCGCTTACTAATCGCATAGTCTCCTGTGAATTTTTTAAATTTACCTGTTAATTCGACTCCGCCAGGAGTGAGTCCCTCTTCTACGCCTGTAAACTCGAAACCCGGAGAGAAGCGTTCGATTTTGCCCCAGATAACTATTGTGCCTGCTGCCATTTCTGCACCTACCCCGCGCAGAGCTTTGCCTTTCACGACTATGAGCCCTCCGTTCTGGCGGATCCCGCAGAAGCCTTCAACGTTGCCTTCCACAAAGATTTCCCCGCCGTCCATACCGCCTCCAAGCTGGTGCCTGGCCGAACCATCTATAACAATACGCCCGCCTTTCATGCCGTGCCATTTGCCTCTATAAGCGCAGCCCACATGGTCTCCAGCATTGCCTTTAATGTGCAGGAGTCCGCCTGTCATTTCCATGCCTGCCCAGGAATCCGAATCTCCGAAAACGAGGATCTCCCCTCCTTTCATCCCGGTCCCTAGATGTATGCCCGCAGAGCCCTCAATTTCAATCTTCCCTGCACTCATACCTTCTCCGATCCTTTTGACGCGAAATACATCACCTTTTATGCGGATTAGGGTCTCGGCTGCAGAACTGCCTCCACTGCCTTTAACTTCGAAAAATTCGGAAAGAGGATAAGTCTCTGGTCCCTGCCAGACTGACAGGTTTCCGATCTCATCTGCACTTTTGCCTGCAAAAGAGTCAGGAGTTATAACTTCTGCCTCCAGTTTAATGTCAATCTTTCTTTTAGGAACAAGAATTATTTCTGCCATTACTTCTGCCATTGCCTCACCTCTCACCGTTTACCTCAATGGGAATCGGGTTTGCCAGGTACTTTTCGGGAGTCGGGTAGTTTGCAAAGCCCAGAGTGTAATACCTAAACCATTCTTTCACGTCGGCCAGCATTTCCTTTTCTCGTTCGTCTTCCACATGTACATTGGAATAATAAGTCCGCTTCTCAGGCACGGAAACTATCTCTCCCTTAACAGCCACGATTTCGCCTCCTTTTACGGTATATTCTGCCTTCCTGAAGGTCCGGAGGAGAGCCTCGTAATTGTTTGGGTCAAGCTGCTGCGGATTTATATTGTAGACTGTAACATCTCCGTCAGCCCCCACTCCAAGAGAACCTTTCCTGTGCACCATGCCAATTGTCTGGGCAGGATTGGCCCTGGTCAGGATCGCAAGGTCATAGAGGGAAAGTTCCCTGTTTACGCCCCCTAATTCGCTCCTGTCATTTGCCCACTTATGGCATTCGCTGAAGGTCTGCTTCCTGAAAGCCTCCGACATGAGCCAGGTCATAACTTCCGGATATTTTGTAAATGGCCCACCGTTAGGGCTGTCCGTGGTCATAATTGTCTTCCAGGGATCGTTAATCAGCAGGAGGCATTCAAGTCCCATCGCCCACTGAACGCTGTGCACGCCACTGGACTTGAGGTAGGTAAAGGGCATGACCCCTGAACCGCATTCCATCTCTACATCGGTGTTCGACCACTTGTTTCCTGTAACCATATAAAGATCGTGGACGGCAGGCCCGTCTCCTGTCATCGACGTGGCTTCTCCGAATGGTACGCACCCGCTGTCGATCACGACGTGATCCTTGTTGTTAATATATCCAGCAATTTCTTTTACCTCGGATTCGAAGTCTGCCCAGGTGGTACCTCCAAAGCTGTTAAACATCATATGGGCAAGGTATACTGAACGATCCCTGGCAGGATCCATTTTGGTTTCAGCCCATTCCACATCCATATTCTGCCTGGGCTTTATGCCGTCGGGAATTTTGAGGGAATCCATTGCAAGCTTATAGCAACCCGGGTGCCCAAGGTTGTTTGCGTGCAGGTGAAGAGGCATTGGCATGCCAAGGAGTTCGTTGATCTCGGAAAGTCCTTTTATGATTTCTCTTGGGGTAATCTCGAAATGGATATTAGCTTCATCAAGAGAATGTATGTTTTTGCCCCAGCCCCAGTTTTCGACTCCTGCAGGGTTGACGCATTTGATCCCATAAGCCTTGTGAGTCTTCATCATCCAGGCCACATAAGCAGCAGCCCTTTCTATTTCGCCTTCCCGGAGGTAGCGCATCATGAAGAAGTTGTTCCCGAGCACCAGGTACCCGCCCATATCAAGAAGTGGAGTTGCACGCATCTCCTCATGGGTATGACGAGCTTCAAGCGGAGGAATTGCAGCTTCAAAGACGGTCGTGTAACCCATTGCTGCGTAATCGTATCCCTGTTTGTATACTGAGGGTACGGTGTAACCCGAACCTGAGTGGGTAAGGGAAGTCTTCTGAATAGTTGATTTGTAATGATCCTCCGGACGCATAATTCTGCCGGCATTAACCTTTGCACCTGCAACGTGGGAATGAGAGTCGACTCCTCCTGGCATGACCGTCATACCTGAAGCATCGATAACCTTTGCCTCTTTTATTTCGGCTGCAGAAAGCTCTTTTACGACTTTTCCGCTCTTGACAAAAATATCCATGATTTCCCCATTAATCTCGTTGAGAGGGTCAAAGACGTATCCGTTCTTAATTGCAATTGTTCCTGCCATTTATTCCACCTCTCTTTTCACAAGCCAGATCGCATTGACAGGGCAGATAAGGGCGCAGGCTCCGTCTGCTCCGCAGCGGTCCTGGTTTACTACCGAAATTTTCCCGTTCTTAACCTCAAGCAGGGCTTTTTCATCCATGTCGTTCAGGTACCCTGCAGCAAGTTCTCGGTTCTCGAGAGCATTTACCGGACAGACAATCACACAGTTCCCGCAACCCAGACATGCAGCTTCATCCGTTTCCAGGCAGGTACGGAGCAGAGCATCCGGGACAGGGGTTTCTAGCAGCCTTTTCTCAAGGGAGCCTTTTTTCTCCATTTCCGGCAGAATTGCAGTTTTTCTGACATCAATTGCTTTCACAGGACAAGCGACCGCACATGCCCCACAGTAAATGCAAGCGTCGGGGCGGTGAGTTATTTTTTCGACCCTTTCCCCAGCTTTAGCCTTTTTATTGAAAAGAGCATTTGCAGGACAGACTTCCACACAGGTATGACAGGTCTGACAGACATCTTCAGCCCGGGTCCAGCGTCCCTCAAAAGGTTTTTCTACGGAAATAGCATTCACCGGGCACACTGCAGCACACCAGCCGCAGTGGACGCAGCACTCCGAATCAATAAGGGTCTTTCCGACCAGCTTCAGGCTTCCGTCCGCTGAAATTTCCCGGGTTATCTGAATACATGCTATTGGGCAGATATCCTCACAAAGTCCACAATGAACGCAGTTTTCATTCACTGCTGTTGGCTTCATGGCCATGGAAATATAAGATCGGTCATTAAGGGTTTTTCCTTCCTGTTTCAACTCAAGAGCACCTGTGGGACAGACTCTCGCACAGATTCCACAGACAATGCAGTCTTCACTCTCCTTAATTTCCAAGAAATCCGCATCTAGCAACCCTCTAGTTACAGCTCCCACGGCACCTACTGAAAGGTTACCTTTGGGGCATGCCTGTACGCAAGTCCCGCAGCCAATGCATTTTTCGGGCTTATAGACCAGCTGTCTATCCTTCTTTTCGGAAAGGACAGACAATCGCATATCATCTTGCATGTTGCTTACCTCTCAATGTTATTCTGTGCATGCGCCGCACAGTAGCTCATCATCGTGCTGAATGAACATTTCACCACAATTTTTACAACCCTGTATCCTTTTTTTCTTCCTGACAGGGACTTCAATGTCCACAAGTTTCCAGGAATACACTTTTTCTCCTGCAGCGAGAAGGATTGGTGCAATCTCTTCATGATGAAACTTTTGAGTGTTCAGGTACCAGGCATGGAGTTTGGGATAGTCTTTTGTTTTCTCAGGGTCGAGGATAATTCGAACACCTTTCATGCTGTGAACCCCTTCAGGAGCCTGTTTGTTTATTGTAACCGCCATTTTCCCAAGGCTTCTGATCTTCAACCCGCCGTTTCCGATTGTAGCTCCGGCAAGGATCTGGAATGGGTCAGGCATACAGCTTTGAGTCTCACTAGTCACATATATGCGCTCTCCGTCCTGGACGTTAAGAACCCTTCGTGCAATATTGAGCATCTGGATACCGATTAATGCCCCGGAGGTCAGGAAGCCGTGAAAGGGAACTACTTTTTCAATCTGGGAAAGCAGCTCAGGGTCCTTTACCTGCTTTAGAATTGCTTCCATTTGTTGTTTCTCTAAATCTGAGTTTTTATGCAATGTGAGCACCATCACTGCTTTTATTGTTATGTTTTCTCAAACAAGACAAAGTATAATACAGCCGTACATATGGGAGAAAGTCAGACAACCAGATTACTGGGAATATTACTGGGGAATAATATTAAGCAAATTCTGATATAACGCAGAAGGACGCACTGTATTTATAGGTAACTTTTGACAAAAACGTATCCGATTTTAGTCTGATTCACACATTACGAGGTTTGAATTTTGAGGTTGAGTTATTGAGCTTCCTTTAGAGACGTCCTCGAAATAAATTAGGTACTTTTTAATTGTCTCTATCATTTTCACAAACAGACATATCATTAAATAACAGACATATTATAAAATAACTGATATATCATAAGACTATCGATGGAGAATGTTTTTTCTTCAAAAAATGGAACAATAGCAAAAAGCTCCAAAAAAAGGAATTCACGAATTCACTTCCTTAGCTTCCGTTTTAAAGCATTTTAGATAAGCTGGGAGGAATTAGGGCCTATTGCTTTCTACCATGGGAGTCCTAAATATTGCAGATCATGGTTATGTCTTCAGTGACATGCATGTCACAGGAGTAGACGGAAATCTGAAAGGTATTCAAATCCCAGGCTTGATGCTATGATCAGCCAAAAAAGATTCAGTAAAAGGACAGGAACTCTATTTTAATCGCATAATACTAAAGAGCTCCCCCTTTTTTCCGTTTCATCAGGTCGCCAGGTTGACAACAACTATTTGCTCAGCAATAACATTTTTGCCTTCACTGTCAATGACTTTCAAGGTAATTTCAGAGCCTGCTTTGAAGCCATAGTTATCAGAGGTATTACCGATTCCGTTTACATTTACATTCACACTGGAATCAATACGGCTCACCGAACTATCCTGTCCACACAGCATCAATTTTTCTCCAGCACTCCAGAAGCCGTCTTTAAGGACTGCAAGATTTCTGGTCTCATAATCGGGATTTTTTCCTGCAGCACTAATATTCAGGTAGGAAATAGAGAGATTTCCTATGACAGAGGCGCCCCCGTACCCTGGAATGCCACGGTAGGAATTTCCATATCCTGAAATCCGTATGGAAGTTGAATCGAGAGGGAGAGGACTACCTCCTTCGTGTACAAGCACGATCCTGTTTTTTTCAAGCGCGACTCTCTCAGCCATAGGTCCGATACCAAAAAGTCCTCCTTTGCAGGATTCAAGAGTAATCCTTGCCATTTGGGGCTGGAAACCTGCTTTATCGCCTGAAAGATCAAAGGCACTGCTAACAACTATACCCACAAGCGCAAAAGTAATTAATAAAAGAAGAATGGTACCTATTACCGGGGTAAAGGCTTCTAATGAAGATTTTAATAATAAGAAAGATTTATCCCATATTTTTCTCATAGATTTGTCAGAGGAAATATGATATAACTTAATTAAATACATTCCCATTGGTCTATATTTAGGTAAATCGAAAAGCCGAATATACGGTTTCTTTCCTGCAATCATTCAAAATTGAAAATAAGCTTCCTGAATATTTATTTCGAATAGTCTGTCAAGTTCCCGATTATGAAAGCAATTCGAAAAGTTCTTAATGATTTAGAGTAAAATAGCTTTCGGGATGAGCTTGCCTGTAAGTATTGACCAATTATTGTGCTACCTACTATATTGTGGGACGAAATAGGATTTTGCTTCCAATAAAAGAATACCCGCAAGCAAGCAATATCCCATTTCCGATTTAAAAGTATTTATATTTTCCCCAACAATGGATTTTTGTTGCAAAAAAGATCGCCTAAGATTTATTGTAACTATTCAGATAACCTTTCAAAGGCTACAATTTTTCCTCGTTTCGAGGAAAAATTGCATATAAAATGAATACTATTTTGTTTCGTTATTATGC
>JADGNM010000080.1 GCA_017883485.1 Methanosarcina sp. | reverse complement strand
TAGCCAACAATTAATGGAAACTAATTCAGATAAATATGCCCATTGAATCTTATGGAAGATGGCTATTGATGTTGTTTTACCCAGGCTGAATAGTTACCCCTTTTCATCAGTTACTTTTAAAGTGGCAGGATAATTTCCTGCCTGATATATATTTGAGTTACAGCCTTAGTTCTGATAAAATGGTGTTTGAAACCGATAGATGCCCGTCACTTCAGTGATGGGAGTATTCACCCCGTCACGTTGATGTAATCTTTCATGGAAACCGCATAACTCCCAACTTCATTTGTTACATTTAAGCAAACAGTGTAATTTCCTGGCTCGACGAATGTGTGCTTTGCTGTTTCTGCATGTTGTGAGTTCCAATCACTACTGGTGGATGATTCAAACACCCAGTAGTAGTCGTAGTCCGCAGGATTGCCGGCGGTTTTGCTCGTAAACTGGACTTTAAGCGGAGCTGGACCATTTCTTACATCCGCAGAGAATTCCTCAACAACCGGAGCTTTCAGGGCTGACGATATTTCTGCAGTTTTTCCTTCAGAAGTGTTTCCCTCGGAAGTCACATTGATATAATCTTTCATTGTAATTGTGGCATTTCCAACGTTGTTTGTTATAGTTAAGCTAACAGTGTAATTTCCCGGCTCGGCGAACGTGTGCTTTGCAGTTTCTTCATGGTGTGAGTTCCAATCACTACTGGTAGATGGTTCAAACACCCAGTAATAGTCGTAATCCGCAGGATTGTCGGCGGTTTTGCTCGTAAACTGGACTTTAAGCGGAGCTGGACCATTTCTTACATCCGCAGAGAATTCCTCAACAACCGGAGCTTTAAGAATAGAAACAGATGTAGGAGTAGTAGAAACAGATCTGGGAGTGGTAGAAACAGGTGTAGGAGTAGTTGGAGCAGATATAGAAGAAGTAATAGGAGCAATTCGAGAAGAGTTAGCGGCAGTTAAAGGTTGAGTAGAAATAGGTGGAGAAGTATTACCATGTGCAGAATTTTGGTTCAATATAGCTATTACCGATATCAAAAGAATTCCCAATATCGCGCCTATTGCAAGCACTCTTTTGCTTGAAAAGCTCTCCGGCCTTTTTTCGGAGAAAAAAGGAACCTGGGCTTTAGGATTAATCTCAAGTTTTTTTCTTTCAATTTCTTCTTTATGCTTTATAAGTTTCTCTTGCTCTTCCTGTTCCTTTCTGGCTTTTTCTTCTTCTTCTTTCTTTCTGTGGAATTTCTCCTTTCGCTCTTGTTCTTTTCCTTGCTTTAGAGGTTTATTCTGCAGTTCTTTCTCCACTTTCTGCCCTTCCTGTACTCCCTTCTGCTCTTCTTCTTTGTGCAGCTTTTCCCCTATTTTTTCTTGATGCGTATCTTGATATTTTACGATCTCTATATAAGTTGCAGCATCAATTTTGCCATCAAGAAGGGACTGTAGATGAGGTTTTATCTCTACTTCTATAGGTTCTAAAACAGATGAATTTCTATACATTTTTTGAAGGACTGTTAATGACCTGTATAATATAGAGGAAGGAGCAGAACTAAGATATTGCATCAATTTATCTTTTTTTTCCTCAAACTCTTTATCTCTAACTTTTTAAAGGTTTCTTCCAAGGATCACTTTTCCTTCATATGATCCTTTAATTTGGGGTCGCTGCAAGCCTTTAGTTGTAGTCTCATTAAAGGTATACCTATAGAGATCATCAACAGTTATAATGCCGTCATTATCATAGTCAGCAGCCCAATCTTTCAAGCCTTTTATCAAGTAACTCGTAAAAACTCCATGTTTTAGTTCTTGATCTTCTTTTGCGATATTTGAGCCTGTCTCACCTGTTGACGTGAGTAAAATGGTACCAGAACCGGAATATGTTGAAAGCGTCTCTTCAAGATAATCCCCTTTCATCCCAGCTGTTCCACTATAGCAGCAATCAAGAATTACAACGACTCGTTTGCAGGCCGATTGTTCTTTACATTCATTAATGTAGTCAAATTTTAATGAGGTTGACAGCAAACTTTCAGGATCTGTATCCTTGAATAACAAACATAAATCAAATTTATAACTTGGTTTTCCATGACCTGAAAAATAAATCAGCACCTGATCATCTTTTTTTGCATTTTTAAAAACTTTTTCTATCTGTTGCGAGACTTCTTCTTTATTTTTATTGATTAGCTCTGTAACTTCATCAAATCCGCAGATATCTGGATTTAAGAGTACATCCCCCATTTCTCTTACATCACTTTCTGCGAACTCTAATTTATCCAGCTTTGAATATTCATTAGTCCCTATTAAGATTGCAATTCTTCTACCCCGCCCACTCTCAATCATTTTACTCCCAGCTTATGATTCTTTTGCCTGTAATGATTTTTCAAATAAGTTTAAAATTTCGGACTTGGAAAAGCCGCTTACTCCTGAGATTTCGATCATGTTTCCATTTGGAAATTTCATTACGACTTTTGCCTTCGGTCTGCAGTCTAACCATACTTTGATCAATTCGAATACTTGTTCAAAAGTTTTTACACTTAGACCAGAAGCTAAAAGGGCGCTGAATATCGTGATTATTCCAGCTCTTTCGCCTTTTTTAGGTTCACAGCTTAAAGGCTCTATTGAGCCCTCCATAATATTTCGGTTAATAGCGTTGTAAAGAAGACAGCATTGCTTTTGCCAGTATTCGTCTAACTCATCACTTTCTTCTGATTCAATTAAGAGTTGAAATGTAGGCAGTATTAAATCCTGTTTCATCTAATCCCCACCGTTAGTCCACAATTGCTGTATTTTTTTGTATTTATTGTAAGCTATAATTATTCATATCAGTATTTATCTTTAATTCGACCGAAAAAAATTTTATTTTGTTAATTTTCTCAAAAATAGAATAATTAATTTGAAATACAGAAATTCTCCGATTTTCTGTGATCCTGAGGCGCAATTCGAGACGGAAAAAGCTCAATTTGTTTCCCGATAGCCCCATATCTTCAAAGATAGGTCGACCATCAGATTTGTAAGGACCTCCTCGCTCTTGAGAGGTAGTTGGTAGATCATGTCGCAGAGAATAACGCTTTTTACAGTAAGCCCCCAGTACATAAGGACTTCCAGAGGATCTTTATCACCTATCTCAACACCATTGAAACGGCAAAAAAACTCGGACGCAGCTATGTAGTGTTTATCCTTAAGATCTATCTTTTTGACTTCGCCCACGATTTCGCCGTCGAGCAGTGCAGCCAAAGTCAGTGCTTTTACCAAAGAGCTATTGTCTTTGATGTATTGCTGCATATTTTTTATTACATCTCTCATGTAGCCCGGAAAATCATTAAAATCGACATTTTCGGGCTGTTCTATCATCAGTAACTCGTCCGTGTATCTATAACCGATTTCCTTAAGGATGTCAAACTTACCTCCCGGGAAATACTTATAGATCAGCCCTATGCTCACACAGGCAGCCTCAGCTATGTCCCGAATAGTTATTTTTTCATAACCTCTCGTTTCGATCAGCATACATGTGGCATCCTGAATAGAGATGATTTTCGCCTCTTTATTCCGTTTGACGCTCGTACCATCGCCCTGATCGATCTTATTAGACAGCATACGTACCTCTTAAGTGAACATTGTTCAGAAACCTTATTAATAACTTATAATATTAGATCTTAATAGGATTTTGCACAACCCAGAAAATAATTATAAGTCTCTAAGGTTGAAACAACCTATTAAATATTGAATCGGGGAAAAAGACAATGAAAGCCGCGATTATTTTACTTATTTTTCTTATATCAGTTTTTCCGGTCTCTGCCGCAGATAGCTCTTCTTCCGGAGAAGCAGGCACAGCCCACATATCCGAACTTTACAGCGATCTCGGATCCTTTGATGTGACTCTTTACTCGGATAAAACTTATGAAAACCTGACCCTTGAGGTTATTCTGCTCAGACCTGTGGGGAATGACGAAGAAATGCTTGCCAGACAGGCTTTTCCGGTTGATAGCCTTCCTGAAAATAAGGAGGTCACCAAAGTAGGGTTCTGGTATCAAAGGAATGCAGAAAGAGGGGCTTACAGCATCCGCGCCAGCCTGATCGAGGATGGACAAGTACTTTCAAAATCAAAATACGACTTTACTTATGGTGATAATTCCGTTTCCAAACTCCGTATCGATGACCTGATCCCTGACTCAAGAGGAATAAATGTTATACTCTCGCCAGTTGAACCCGTGCTTTTTGATATTGAATACATGCTCGTAGACAGCAGTGACGTAGTTTACACAACAAAAACAAATAGTGTAAGCCTCACAAGTATCCCCGAAAATATTTCTGCAGCATGGGGTACTCTGCTTGAGAACAACAGGGAATATCAGGGGAGGGTGAAGATCAAGGTTTATTCTCCTGAAGAAGAGACTTTAGTTTCAACTAAACATTTTATTGCCAGAGATGATGCAGAAATCACGGATATTTACAAGGATGAAACTGGGGCAAGTGCAACAGTTTATGGAAGATCTCAGGTGCCTTTTGAAGGAAGTCTGGTTTTTAACGTCTACAAGCTGAAGAACGACATCAAGGCAAATAGTTCCGAATCTGTAGAGTCTATTCGGGAGAAAGTTCCTGTGTTGCTGAATGGAGACGACGAGACTGTTGAAGTTGCATGGAAACAGAGACTTCAAAAAGGAGTCTACCGACTTGAGATCGAGCTTTTAGGTAACAGTGGCGAAGTTATAGAACACAGGGAAACTATTATCGAATCAAATCTTCCCCCTTATTCCGATGCGAGCGCAGTAAACAGTTCTGCTTCAGGGACAGCGCCTTTAAGCGGAAAAAAGACTCCAGATTTTTCGGCAGCTGTCTTAATTGCAGGGCTTGCTGCAATTTCTTTCATTTTAAGGAAGCAAGGCTAGACTGGAAGAGGCCAAACTGTGAGTGAAGTAAGATGGAGCAAAGCTAAAACTAAATAAAGGCTCAAAAATAAGGATGTGTACTCCATGTATTTTGAAATCTTTTTCGCGATCAGGCAGATCCGGGCAAGAAAGTTCCAGACACTTCTGTCTGTGGGAGCTATCGCTCTTGCAGTAATGGTGCTAACGGTTTCCCAGGCTTTTATGGTTGGTTTCACGCAAGAGCTTTACAACACCTCAGTAAATAAACTCCCTCACGTCTCTGTATCTCCTCAGGAAGGTAAGGATTACATATACCTCTATAAGAGCCTTGTTGGAGAGATAAGCAAAATTGAGGGTGTCACTACTGTTTCTCCTTTCCTTACAGGAAAGGCTTCTTTCAGGTTCAAGGCAAATTCCAGTAATGCCGAACTAAAAGGCATCTTTCCTGAACAGGAAAAAGAGATTAGCTCTATTGAAACCGATATGGTGAAGGGAGATTTTAGAGAACTCGATTTTTCCAGAAATTCCATAGTAATCGGCTCGAAGCTGGCAGAAAAGCTTGGAGTAAATCCAGGCGACTCAGTTGATGTATCTTTTCCCAATGCAAACCCTCTCTCGTTGAAAGTAGTCGGAATCTTCCACACCGGCTCTCCTCTGGACGAATCCCTTACCTATACATCCCTGGATACTGCTCAAGAGTTCTATGATGTTCAGGATGTGGTTAACGGCATTTCTGTCCGGCTAGAAGACTACAACAGGGATAGGGAAGTTGCTGCAGAGATCAAAAAAACAGGCTATAAGGCAAAAGGGTGGACAGAAAGCAACCCTGAAATCCTTCGTACCATTGCTATAGAAAGTACCTCTAATAATATTGTCCTTGGGCTGATTGTAGTAATTGCATCTTTTGGGGTGGTCAGCACCCTGAATCTCTCGGTTATAGGAGCAACTAGCCAGATAGGTATACTTCGCGCTATGGGTGCCACTGTTTCAAGTATACAAACAATCTTTATTCTTCAGAGCGGAATTCTGGGCCTGCTGGGAGCTCTTGCAGGTACGCTTTCCGGAGTTGCAATATCCCTGGCATTAGGCCAGTATGAATATCCAGCTTCCTCGGAACTTTACGGAGGTATTTCAACTATTCCAGTTATAGTCCGTGTCGGAGATATTCTAATCATAGTTTTTGCTGTATTTCTGCTCAATTTAATTGCCGGAATTTATCCTGCACAGCAGGCAGCAAAACTGGATCCGGTTATGGCTATCAGTACCAGGTGAGTAAGGGTCAACTACCCCTCCCTGCCCGCATATGCGGTCGAGGAAGGGGTCTCCTGCTTATGAGGACTAAAAGCTCCATATGTATTCATACTCGGGAGTTTATTCGGATGTATGAACTGAAAATTGCTATAAGGCAGGTTTTTTCCAGAAGAAGGCAAACTTTTTTAGCCGTCCTGGCAGTTAGCCTAGCTATAGCTGTGATCACTGTCATGATGGCTATGCTTTCTGGTTTTCAAACAGAGCTCGTACAGTCTACCATTGAAAATAATCCGCATATTGTTATTTATCCTGAGCATGAAGGAGATTTTATTCACCTGTACACGTACATCTCAACCAAAATTGCAGAAAAACAAGGAGTTGTAGCTGTATCCCCCAAATATCTGGGTCAGGCAGCTCTGAAGTATCGGGATAAGGCTGAAGGAGTCTCTCTTCAAGGAGTTGAACCGGAAGCTGAAGATCTGGTATTGAGAGTTAACAAGGATGTAGTCAACGGAGATTTCTTTGCTCTTGCCCACACGAGATACGGGATTGTGCTTGGGGACAAACTTGCAGAAAACCTTGGGGTTCAGCCTGGGGACCATGTGGATGCTGTCTTTCCAGGATCTAAAACGACTTCTTTTAAGGTTATAGGCCTAACCCATACAGGGACTTCAGCAGATGAGATAACAGGCTATGCAAGGCTGGATTCAGTGCAGCATTTCTTCAACAAACCCGGAGTTGTAAGCACTATAGGAATCAGGGTTGCAGACCCATACCTGGCAGACAATATTTCAAGTTCTATAGAGAGAGAAACAGGGCTTGATGCTGTTAGCTGGAAGGAGGCAAATTCTGAAATTCTAAGTCTTCTGGACACCCAGATGATCTTCGTAAATGTTTTTTATGCCATGATCTACGGAATTGCGGGTTTTGGGATTGCAAATACCCTGATCACAATTGTCGCCCAGCGGACCAGAGAAATCGGCATCCTGAAAGCCATGGGCGCCTCTCAAAGAAGCATAATGGCTATCTTTATTTTCCAGTCCGTTATCCTTGGGACCATAGGCCTGTTGCTGGGTACTGTACTTGGATACATCTCAACTGTAATGCTTCAGCACTATACAATTCAGGTACCCCCAGAAATGTATTTAGGGCTGCAAACCTTGCCACTTGAATTAGAGCCTCTTAATTTTGTATATGCTTCATTTTTTGCTCTAATAATCAATATAATCTCAGGCATCTACCCTGCACGAAAAGCTGCAAAACTGGACCCTGTAAAAGCTATAGAAAGTGCTTGAATACGTATAACTCATTTAACTCACCTTCCACAGATTTGAAAGAAGCTATGTACTATTTGACTCTTGCTTATATTGTTTATAATTAAGTTTATTCACTTAAAATTTGAAGGTCTACATAGTTTAACTGGAAAACAGAAGCAGTATACACTTAACTGTTCAAATCTCAATAATTCAAATAAGGGTAGGAAAGGCATGACAGAAGAAAGCCCAATTATCGAGCTTAAAGACCTGACAAAAATCTATAAAGATGGAACGGAATTTTACGCCCTCAACAATGTAAACCTGAGAATTAAAAGAGGGGAATTCGTAGCAATTGTCGGGCCATCTGGTTCAGGCAAAAGCACACTAATGCATTTAATAGGCCTTCTGGATACTCCGAGTTCAGGCACCCTCCTGATAGACAGAAATAATGTAACAAAAATGTCTGACAAAGAACGTTCCGAGATGAGGAACAGGATGCTTGGCTTTATCTTCCAGTACCATCATCTGCTTCCGGATTTCACAGCCCTGGAAAATGTAATGATGCCACTCTTGATTGCTGGAAAAACCGGGAAAGGAGCAAGGAAAATTGCCGAAAAACTTTTGAAAGAAGTAGGGCTTGAAGACCGAATGGATCACAAACCTAATGAACTTTCAGGAGGGCAAAACCAGAGGGTTGCAGTAGCAAGAGCGTTGAGTTGTTCTCCTGCAATCGTTCTCGGGGACGAGCCTACAGGCAACCTTGATACAAAATCGGGTGACATGATTTATGAATTACTCAGGCAACTGAACAAGGAGTATGATCAGACATTTATCGTTGTTACTCATAACGAGGACCTGGCCTCAAAAGCTGATAAAATTATCAGGCTTGTGGATGGAAAAATCACGGATCAGTGAGAAGAAAATATGGGATATGCACAAGGACTGATAATAGATGGAAACCGAAAAAGTTCGCCTCACGAAAGAGAAGGAAACGTACCTCATCACGCTTTACGGCAAAGCGCTGGATAACTGTGCTGAAAAACCGATCCTGGGCGATAAGTTCGCCGCCGAGGTAGTCCGCCATATAGACTTTGATTTTGAAAAACTAAAGGTCCCAAAAGGTGCCGAGATAACCCTCCCAATGAGGGCTAAGCACCTGGATCAATGGACAAGGGAGTTCCTTGCAGCCAATCTGGTTTCGACCGTGCTGCACCTGGGCTGCGGCCTGGACAGCCGTGTTCCGGATATATCCTCCGGCTACAGTCCGCTGGTACGATGTCGACATGCCAGATGTGATCGAGCTTCGCAGGCGCCTGTATCCTGAACGCCATGATCGGTTCTTCTGTAACCGATCCGCACTGGCTGGACTCGATACCGGCAGATCGGCACGTGCTGGTGGTCGCCGAGGGTCTGGTACAATACCTTTCGGAAAAAGAGGGAATAGCGCTTTTTAACCGGATCACCAAAAAATTCCCCGCCGGCGAATTTATTTTCGACGCTTACAGCCGGCTGACGACACGTTTGATCATGCTATTGCCCGCCGCCAGGAAGGCACACGTGTCCCTGCCCTGGGGAATCAAAGATCCCCGGGAGCTCGAAAAGCAAGTTCCTCGCCTCAAGCTGGTCACTGAGATCTCCTTTTTATTCATTCCCGAGCTCGTCGAACGGTTATCGCAATCGCAATCGCGGGCTCAGAGAATGATTTACCGCATAATGGGCCATAGTGAACTACCCCTCCCTGCCGGATGGCGAGGAAGGGGCTTCTTAGTTCATTCCCCTTTCTTGTGAAAGCGAGTCCCTAAGCTCTGCCCCTAGTTCC
>JADGNM010000079.1 GCA_017883485.1 Methanosarcina sp. | reverse complement strand
CAGAGCCGTCGCTAAAAAAAAATTACTCAAGTGCACTATGGTCTTTTTCAAAAGCCGTTCAGGAAATTGGAAAAGGAGCTACGCAATTTCAGATGCTTGAGACAGCAAAAAGTGCCGTGGATACCCTTGAAATCATAGGATCAGGTGCTGTTGCAAAGAAAATGGAGGTTGTAACCCTCTGGACCAGTCTGGCGCTTGAAGAGATAGATTATCTTGCAAACAGGCAGCAGCTTGAGGACTTAAGCAGAGCAGCAAAAGATGCCAGGGAAAAAATCATAAAATCTTCCGAAGAAGCAGGTTTCATTACAAGGGAACAGATCGAAAAATATCCTCAACTCATTGCACATACAGTAAGCGAGTTTGCTGAACTCCAGAACCTTCAGCCTGCAGGGTATGAGGGCAGGAAGCTAAATGAGGAGTTCAACGAAGAGGAATTTTTCGAAGAAGAAGACATTGAAAGTGAAGAAGGAGAAACTCAAGGAGAAACTAAGACTGAAACTTCTGAAAAGAAATAGAAGCCATAATAGAAATTATTAAGCTATAAATGTTGAAATTATGGCTATCTAAGGTTCAATTTTTTAAATTCGGCTATTAAAGGCTATTTAAAATTCGGTTACTTAAAAGCTAAAAAAATTACGACTATTAAAACTGCTATTTAAAGTGTGATTACTTAAATAGCAGTCAGCTCTTCTCTAAATAGCAGTATGTTCTTTTTTATAACTTCTGCAAACCTCCAGGAAATTTTCAATTATTTTCAAACCCTCTGGAGTTAGTACTGATTCGGGATGGAACTGCAGGCCGTAAATCGGGTACTGTAAATGCTCGACTGCCATAATGCTCCCGTCCTCTGCCCGGGCAGTAACTCTTATTCCGGGCGCAGGCTCGCCAATTTCAAGGGAGTGATAGCGGCCTGCCTCAAATGGGCATCCAAGCGCTGTAAAAAGTGCAGATTCCATATGCAGGACCTTTGAGCTTTTGCCGTGTACAGGCCCAACTTTACTTCTCCTGACCAGTCCGCCAAAGGCCACGTTAATTGCCTGGTGACCCAGGCAGACTCCCAGAAGAGGAATTTCTCTTCCCATCTCTCTGATTATCTCCAGGCAATTGCCTATGTCCTTAGGGTCAGAAGGGCTTCCTGGGCCTGGAGAAATGATCAGGGCATCGGGTTTTATCTCTCTAAGCTCTTCTAAGGAAATCGTATTTGGTAGAACCAGGGTATCTTTCTCAAAGTAAGAAATGTAGTCTACCAGATTCCATACAAAAGAATCTTTATTATTTATGAAAACTACTTTCATCTGAAAACGCCTCCTGCATTTATTTTTCCCTGATTTGTGACGAATTAGATCTCAAAATATTCCGGATTTATTGCGTATATCAGGCTCCTAATTCTCCCCGATTGCCGCAAGCATAGCTGCCATCTTGCGTTCGGTTTCCCTATACTCATATCCCGGATCGGAGTCAGCCACGATTCCAGCTCCAGCCTGTACTGAAGCTTTATTGCCCTTAACAAGCACTGTACGGATCACGATTGCAAAATCTGCATCCCCATTCCAGCTGTAGTACCCAACTCCCCCGCCATAAATCCCCCTGGGAGAGGCTTCAAGTTCCGAAATAATTTCCATGGCGCGGATTTTAGGTGCTCCTGAAAGGGTCCCTGCCGGAAATACAGCCCTGAAAGCATCGAACTGGTCGCATTCAGGCCTCAAGGCTCCTGAAACCGTGCTTTCTATATGCTGGACGTGGGAATACTTCAGGACTTCCATAAATCCCGAAACCTTAACAGAGCCGCTTTCGGCAACCATCCGTACATCATTTCTCCCGAGGTCGACTAGCATAACATGTTCAGCCCTTTCCTTTTCGTCATCGAGCATATGAGAAGCCAGAGCTTCGTCCTCTTCCTCGGATTTTCCACGCGGACAGGTGCCTGCAATCGGGTTTATGATTAAGGTTCTTTTATGTACGGTCAGCAAAGTCTCAGGGCTTGCACCCACAATCGCCAAATCTCCGAATTCGAATAAATACATGTATGGGCTCGGATTGATTGCCCGAAGCTGCATATAGAGTTCGAAGGGAGACTGCTCAAGGGTGAACTCGCATTTCCTGGAAAGAACTGCCTGGAAGATGTCCCCAGCAAAAATATGCTCTTTTGCCTGGAGTACGGAAGCCTCAAACTTCTGCTGGTCAGTATCGCAGACCGAAAAAGATGAGCCTGAAGCTGTTAATGTGCCTGAAGCTGCTGTTTCTATTGAATCTCCGTACAGAGCAGCTTCCTTGAGTATGAAGCAGAGTCTTTCCGCCTCCAGAAGGGCTTTTTCATACAGATTTCCGGCATCCGAACCCGGATTTATCAGGAGAGCTACTGCTATATAGATCTCATCAGTCAGATGATCGAACACAAAAGTTTTTGAGGTTAACAGGTACTGAAGTTCAGGAACCTCTGACTCAAAGCCTTTTTCAACCCCGAGCCAACTGTCGTAAATTGCATCATAAGCTGTATAACCGATAGCTCCGCCCAGGAAAGTCTGTCTGTCAAAACGTTTAGCATTCAGTAGTTCCATTCCATTTGCAGTAGGAAAGGCCAGGCGAAGGGCATCGAATGAGTCTTTTCCATGAGGAATCACAGCCGTAAACTTTACGTTTTTCAATTCTATATCAGCTCTCTCAGCGTCAGCTTTCTTGGGACCTACATCTTCTCTCTCCGAATTCTCTGTTTTCACAGCTTCAGGCCCGCAGTATTCCTCGATTTTCGAACTGATTACTTCAAAAAGGGTGGAAGCTTTCGGGTTCAGGAGCTCAAGGGAAATTTTTCGGTCATTTATTGTAAGCACGGCATCCGGGTCGTTTCCAACAAACGAATATCTTGCCTTACTTGCCTGTTTTTCCACGGATTCCAGCATATAAGAATATCCGGAAGTCCCTGAGCTTCTCAGGGCGAAATAAAGCTCGAGGGGAGAGCAGGCAGGAGAGCCTTCATCAACTCTTGCAAGGAGCTGAATAAGACAGGGCTGCTTTATCCCCGATGCAAGCTCTATGAATTCCTCTTTTCCAAGATCAAAGGAAAGCATTAGCATACCTCACTTCTTCAATAAATTTTTTAATTTTCACAACATCTTTTTTTCCGCAGGTCTCTACCCCGGATGCCGTATCTACGGCGTACGGAGAAACAACCCTGATTGCTTCCTGCACATTTTCAGGCTTGAGCCCTCCTGCAAGAATAAGTGGAAGCCTGGTTTCCCGAGCAATTAATCGGCTCAAAGCCCAGTCGTGCACACAGCCTGTCCCCCCTGGCTTTCCGGCTTTACCAGTATCCAGCAGGATTGAATCAACAGCTGCCGCTTCTTCCAGCAGACGGACCTGTTCTAGAAGGTTAAAAACCAGAATCGAATTTTCTGCATTATTTTCTGGAATTTTCTCAATTTCCTCCTGCGCAGGTAGGGAAAGAGTCTTTATAATTGGAATATCCGTTTTTTCTCTTACTGTTTCAAGTTCGGAAAAAGACAGCACCGAATGGATCTGTACGATATCAGGGCTGACCTTTTCAATAAGCTCAAGAGCTCTGGCAGAATTATCCGGCATAATAACAAGTACCGAATTAAGATATCCCGGAACTTTGGAAATGAGAGATGCAGCCGTTTCGGAGCCAAGCTTTCTTGGGCTCTCAACAGGGACTTCCGTTATAAAGCCAACGGCATCGGCTCCATAGAGGGCTGCAAGCTCTATTTCCTCAGGACTGCGGATTCCGCAGATTTTTACTCTGGTTTTTGGCTTCGCGCTCATGTCCTTTCTCCCGGTGCCGGGCTTAACATTGGAATTTTGGTCGTGCGATGTGTAGAGTTTTCTTTTCCCGGAAGAGCATTCTCATTATCCTGCCTGTTAAACCCGGATGTAAAAGCCCTGAACTGGTTGAATTTAACCATAACCTTCCCGCTGTCAATAGCATCTTCGGCAATAGGAATCGCCTGCCTGATAGAACCTACTATCCCGCTCACATACAGGGCTGCAGCCGCATTCAGGACTACAAGGTCACGCTTTGGGCCTTTATGACCCTTGAAGATGCGAAGAATGTCCCTGGCGTTTTCCTTCGGAGAACCTCCAATGATGTCCTCAGGATTTGCCCTCAACATACCCAGGGATTCCGGGGTCAGGGTATAGGTTGAGACCTTCCCGTGCTTTAATTCCGCGACAAATGTTTCGCCTGTATTTGAAATCTCATCCATCCCGTCTCCATGCACTACGAGAGCCTGTTCGGTTCCAAGTTCCGCAAGGGCACAGGCTATTGGTTCGCAGAGTCTTTTATCAAAAACCCCTATTAACTGCCCTTTAGCGCCTGCAGGGTTGGTCAAAGGCCCCAGGATGTTGAAGACCGTACGGACTCCAAGCTTTTTTCTGACCCCTGCAACCCGTTTCATAGCCGGGTGGAAGACCGGGGCAAACATGAACCCTATTCCTACTTCTTCTATTGTCCTTTTGACAGGCTCCGGCTCCATGTCAACTTTGATCCCCAGGGCTTCAAGCACATCCGAGCTTCCTGACATTGAGGTTACAGCCCTGTTACCATGTTTGGCTACAGGAACGCCTGCTGCAGCAGTCACAATTGCTGCTGCTGTTGAAACATTAATAGTGTTAAGGCCGTCTCCTCCTGTCCCGCAGGTATCCACAAGCCTGAAAGGCACTTTTGGCCTGATTGTGTTTGCAGCTTTCTTCATCCCCCTCACAAAACCTGCGATTTCTTCGGGCTTTTCACCTTTTGCCCTCAGGGCAAGCAGAAATGCCCCGATTTCGTCATCTTCGGCCGTGCTCAGAATTTTGCTTACAGCAGCTTCAGCTTCTTCGGAACTTAGATCACGGCCTTCTTCCAGTTTTTTAATGTATCTCTGCATTTTCCCTCCTCCTTTTAAACTCCCTATTCACCTTTTTTCGATTTTAACTGGCTTTCAGTATGCCAGATTTGAGTTCCCTTGCAAGAGCTTCCAGTTTCCCGTTTACGTCTTTTCCTTCTTCGATAATCTTGACAAAAGCCGAGCCGACTATGACAGCATCCGCTCCTGCTGTTCTTACTTCTTCAGCCTGTCTTCCGGTAGAGATTCCGAATCCTACGGCTTTCGGAAGCTTAGTTTCCACTCTGGAGAGCAGGTCTTTAGTTGAAGACGAAACATCTTCTCTGGTTCCTGTAACTCCGAGCCTTGAGACAAGGTACAGGAAACCTGAGCCCCTTTGCAGGATCTTCCGGATTCTCTCATCGGTTGTCGTAGGTGCAATCAGGAAAATCAGATCAAGCCCGTGCTTATCGCAGCTGCTTTTCAGGTCAGCTGCTTCTTCTACAGGGATATCGGGTATGATGAGCCCGCCGATTCCTACCTCTGCAGCTCCTTCAACAAACTTTTCCACCCCATACCTGAATACAGGATTATAGTAGGTCATGCACACAAGAGGAATAAGCACATCAAGGTCTCTGACAAGCCCAAAATACTGCTGGATATCCATACCAGCTGCAAGCGCTCGCAGGCCTGCGGCCTGGATGGTCGGGCCGTCGGCCACAGGGTCTGAAAACGGAAAACCGAGTTCTATAATATCTGCGCCTCCGTTTGCCAGGGCTTCTACAATCTTGCCCGTTGCTTCTGCAGAGGGGTCTCCTGCCATCACGTAGCAGATCAGGGCTCCTTCCTTTCGTTCTTTGAGCTCGCCGAATTTCTCTGAGATTGTTTGCTTTCTCATTTAAGATCCCTCTTCATACCCCTCTTTTCAGGCTCAGGACGGTTTCGAGGTCTTTGTCCCCTCTTCCCGAAAGATTAACAACCACGATCTCTCCCAGTTCCCCTGTTTCTGCCGCTTTCTTCAGGTAAGCAAGGGCATGTGAAGATTCCAGCGCGGGAATTATTCCTTCAAGCCGGCTCAGTTCGTGAAAAGCCGCAACAGCTTCATCATCAATAGCATAACGTGCTGTTACCCGACCGCTCTCAGCCAGGTAAGCCAGTTCAGGCCCTACCCCGGAGTAGTCAAGTCCTGCAGAAACAGACTCGGATTCAAGGATCTGCCCATTTTTGTCCTGCAGTACCTTTGTCCGCGCTCCATGCAGGATTCCTTCTTCTCCTGCGCAGAGGCAGGCTGAGTGAAGAGCTGCTTTTCCCGTACATTTCAGGGCTTTTCCCCCGGCTTCGACAGCAATGAGTTTGACTTCTTTGTCTTCGACAAAGGGATGGAAAATCCCCATCGCGTTGCTCCCCCCGCCAGCGCAGGCAACAATAGAATCAGGCATGCGGCCTTCTTTTTCGAGAATTTGCTCCTTTACCTCGCGCCCGATAACGCTTTGAAAATCCCGGACTATTACAGGATAGGGATGCGGCCCCACTACCGAGCCTATGAGGTAATGGGTATTTGCAATATTCGTGACCCAGTCCCGAAAAGCTTCATTGATTGCATCCTTTAAGGTTTTTGAGCCGGTGTGCACGGCTTTTACCTCGGTGCCCATGAGTTCCATCCGATATGCGTTCATCTGCTGGCGTTTGATGTCCTTGGCACCCATGTATACGACTGTTTCAAAACCGAGATTTGCCCCTGCCATGGCAGTTGCAGTTCCATGCTGACCTGCTCCGGTTTCTGCAATCAATCTGGTTTTTCCCATGTATTTTGCAAGTAAAGCCTGCCCCATGGCGTTGTTTAGCTTGTGAGCTCCTCCGTGAACCAGGTCTTCCCGCTTGAGGTAGATTTTCAACCCGTATTTTTTGCTCAGGTTCCGGGCAAAATAAAGGGGTGTCTCCCTGCCTGCAAAATCCCGCAGGTAACGATTAAGTTCTGCAAGGAATTCGGGGTCATTTTTGTATCTTTCGTATCCGCCTTCCAATTCTTCTAAGGCCGGCATGAGGACTTCGGGTACGTACCGCCCCCCATATTTTCCATATTTTCCTCTTACCTGTGTTGTCTTACCGGTTTTCGAACCTGCAAGCTCATTCAAATACGAACCCTTTGTCTGAGATTCTGAGACTTCAGTTTCTGTCAATTTAATTACACTCCTTTGTCCTCTGATTTAATCTGGCAGCGCAATTTTTGGTATCGTTATTTTTGGTATCTTTCGTGATATTTTTGAAACAAAATCCAGTTTGAGGTTGAGGTGGATTTTTCAACCTTAATTCGGCAGGCTGAAAGCTCCAAAAGTCCGTAAAAACAGTTATTGACGCCAGCAATAGCACTGGACGAATTCTTCGGTTTTTTCAAAAACAGAGTCACTTTCCATAAGCGCAGAACCTATAAGTACAGCATCCGCACCTGCCTCGATAACTCGCCTGACATCCTCTGTGCTGCTCATCCCGCTTTCACTGATAATTATATGCCTGCTGCCGTGGTCAAGGTCGTGCTCTCGGATCATTGGTGCAAGCTCTTCCGTGGTGCTCAGGTCTGTTTTAAGTGTTTCAAAGTTCCGGTTGTTAATCCCGATAACCCTCGCAGTGGTATCAAGTGCAAGCGCAAGCTCGGACCTGTTATGGACTTCAACAAGCGGTTCAAATCCCTTTTCGAAGGCAAGATCGACAAAGTCGCCCAGCTCTTTTCCCAGGATGCCTGCAATCAGAAGGAGGAGGTCGCTTCCTATCTCTTCCATCTGCACCCTGTCAATAATAAAGTCCTTCCGGAGGACAGGCAGGCATACGTTTTTCCTGACCGCGTCCAGGTTTTCAAGGGAACCCCGAAAAACCAAAGGCTCCGTCAGAACAGAAATTGCTACAGCTCCAGCCTCTTCCATTTCCCATGCAAGTCTTGCAGCCGTTTCGGGTGGAATCTCCCTGAAAGTCTTTCCAGGAGATGCGGGCTTGATTTCCGCAATTACCGGCACCCGCCCTTCTGCCTTTGCATCCTCTACCGCAGAGAGAAAATCCCTTTTCTCAAACTGCATCTGCAGGTTTTCAGGATGTGTATGCGGCCCAAAAGCCTGGATGCGAGTTTTTGTCGTGTTGAGGATGTGGAGAATCGAATCGTGCATTTATTACCACTGATGTATATTTGTGTACAACAATGTCTAATGAAACACATTGTATAAATAGGTTTTGGCTTGACATCTGCTCTGAAGTCCATAGGGTCCAGGTATATCTGAACCACTATGAAATTCGAGGCTAAATTAATGAATTTCATTTACCCAGAGCTATTCCAGAAATTAGCATTCGAAGACTAAACAATACCGAGAAAATGGAGCGAGAAAGAGGATCGAGAAAAAAAAATTAGCAAAATAATAAACTTTAAAACGTAGATCAGTAGAGTAGGATTTCCTCTTCGGAATTCTTGGGATCTTCATTGCTCGGAAATACCAGGTAACAGTGATTTCCAATTCGATCGACTCTTGCATTCTTCGCGTAACGATATCCCTGTTTGTCTAAATAGATCATTGCTTGACGAGCAAGCATGATCTCACAACAGGAAAGTCTGGGCTCGATCGAACGTTGCATATTTTTATCAGGCGGCGCTTCCGGTTTCAAGAGCCGCTTCCATAATGCTGATAACGGATTAAACATTCATATCAGTCCCTAAAGGATTAAGCACTCAACAGCCTCTATTTAGTTTATATAGACACTTGATTATATTGCTTTTCATGATAATTTTTTTCTGTTTGGTAATTAATTGCGATGGTGAATGCCTTGGCGAACACCCAACCAGAGTTAATTTCGCTGGCTCTTAAACATTGCCCCATGTGTGCTCTACCATTTCCTTACTTCAGCATAATCGATTCGAAATCTCTGGAGGGGCTTTGTTCATCACATCCCGGCTCCTTCAAAAACCGCTGTATTAAGGCTTGGTAGAAAGCCTAATAACCCAGATTCACCGGTTGAAAACATAGAAAAACGTACAGATCATTCAATACAAGCAAATGGAAATTCTTTATCATACGATATAGGAATTTACTTGTTTACACCTGTTAGTAGGGGATAAATGCAAAAAATACTAAGAAACATACACCTCCGTTTTAGTCTAAGCCGCTGACTATTTCTAGCTTCGAATAGTAACACTAAAATAAAAATAAAAACGAAGTTAATTAATATTTAAAAATTATTCTTACATCAACTAAACAACAATGAAAAATAGAAACTAATTTAAGACATAATATCAAACGATGTTTAACAGACCGAAACAAATTACGATTATAACTAATAAGGCATGTAAGGTTATTTCTCACCATGTTAGCCTTATTTACGGGTAACTATCATAGAATAATCGCACAGAAAGTGCCTTAACCACGGTACAGCCTGAAGAACATCGAATCGAAAATGAGGCATACCATTGACGAAAG
>JADGNM010000453.1 GCA_017883485.1 Methanosarcina sp. | reverse complement strand
TTGTATCATAATATAAAAGTTGAACATGAAGTGAAAATATATATTGTATCAAAAAAATAAATTATGTTCTATTTTTGCATGGGGGTCGAAATGTAAATTGAACCATAAATCGGTAGAAAATCAAGGGGGGGTCGAAATGTGAGATAAAAGATTAGAATCCGAAAAAAAGAATGTAATTTGTAAAAACAAAAGAAAAATGAAGGAAAGACCTCTCAGAGCATACTGGAGGTCAAGATTTCCATGTCGGCAGGAACTTTGGCAATGTTTCCTATTTTTACACCTATGAGATTTTTTATCGAATTGCTTGAGGCAATATCAACAAGTCTCTGAGTAATTACGCCATCGAAAACTACACTCAGGACATTATCTTTATAGGCTTTTAACCTGCTGGCAAGATCACGGACTGCAATTTCTTCAATTACCTTGTCCTGAGGATCGAGGATCCTGGCAGTAAGTGTACCTTTAAGGGCCTCAGCATGAGGTCTGAACCTGATGGCTTCGGGAGAAGAAACCGGAGCTGCTCTTACCGGGGCAGGAGAGACCCTGACAGCCTCACCCCCAGGAACTTTCACGGGAGGAACTTTATTATCTAGAGGCTTTCCTCTCGGGACTCGGGCAGCAGGAGCTGTCCTGGCCGAAACTGGAGGTTTGGCGACGACAGATTTCGCCTCGACTTGTTCTGTCATCAGGGGATTCTTTTCAGAAATCTTTTCAAAAGTTTTTTCCGGAACTTTTTCCGTGGTTTTTCCATTAACCCTTTCTGAAACCTTTTCAAAGGTTTTTTCGGGACCCGCCTCTTCCAGTTCTTCTTCTGAGAGCTCCTCTTCATAAAGGTCTGGCTTTGAGGAGACTCTGTGCACCTTGACGCGCTTGTGCAGTTTCTTATCCGCGATTCTCGGGACGATTTCGGGGGGCGCCCTTATTTTTCTTTTCGGAATTCTTTCCAGCCTGCAAGCTCCATCATCGACCTCTCTTTCCTGAATTCCATATTTTTCAACTATTTGCTCAACAGGAACCTTACGTCGAAGGGCTCTTATAATCTCTTTCTGGACAAGATCTTCCACACATTTACCATCTGGAGCACGAGCTACATAGTCAATATCTGCCACTTGCAGGAGCTCGCGTATAATAAGTTCTCCTCCACGGTCCCCATCCGTAAAAGCAGTTACCGTCTTCTTTTTAGTAAGCTCTGCGACCTCAGGGGGAATATTTGTTCCACCCACACAAATAGTGTTTTTTATACCATAACGGAGAAGGTTTAGTATGTCAGCCCTACCTTCAACAATAATGATGGCATCCGAATTAACTACATTGGGCCCAGCAGGGATTCTTGACTTCCCGTAATAAGCAAGTTCGTCAACCCTTACGGACTGCCGTACTTCATCTGCAAGTTCCTGAGATTCGGGCACGGTCTCATCAAACATTTTGGTGAAAATGAGTTTTGCCCTTTCAATTATCTTTTTGCGCTTTACAGCCCTTACGTCTTCTATCTGGAAAACCTCAATTTTAGCGCTGCAGGGCCCAACCCTATCAATTGTTTCAAGAGATGCGGCAAGAATGGATGTCTCAACTTTATCAAGACTTGAGGGGACAAAGATATTTCCTTTGGTCTTACCTCCTTTAGCAGTAACCATTACCTCGATCCTGCCAATTCTGCCGGTCTTTTGCAGGTCACGCAGATCGAGATCGGCCCCAAGTAGTCCCTCGGTTTGGCCAAAAATCGCGCCTACAATATCAGGGCGTTCTATTACCCCATCAGCAGCGATTTTAGAATGAATGATATACTTTGTAGTATCTGTATTTTGCATATAAATTCCTCTGGATATGTGAATGATTTATCGTGAACAATTTTTTTGACTTATTCCCATATGGAATTGTTTTGGTACTCCGGAACAATTGCAATATGAACATCTTTAGATTTGAATCCCAAAAGCATTTTTCTAATAATCCAAACCTACTCTCTATTCTGAAAACTCGCAAAGGTCCAGAAGATGCAAAAATAGTAAAAATCAGACTTCATACCAGGTCAGAAATAATACCAGATCAGAGATAGTACCAGATCAGGGATAATACACCTTGAAGAGGCAGATTCAAGAGCAAAGGTTATTATGACCGGAAATATAATTCCGGCTTTGCCTGTAATTCATTCTTACCTATGTCAAGATATTTATTCGGCACAGTACCCGTAATGACGTTATTTGATAGAGCTCTTTATCCTCGAAAGCTATTTTAAGTGCCACTTTGTGTTAGCCTACCTAAAGCCGCCTTGGATATAGATACTCCTGACCTCCGAGCTGGCGCAGCAGACAACAATACCAGCATATCCCTGAGACCTTCTAAATATGCCCGAAAGTCTACTTCCTAACATAAGTTTTTATTTGTAGCCCTGAAACACCCTTCAGAGTGATAAGCCAATTTTTGTGTTTGTTATTCAACACCTGATAACTAAATTTTCAAGAAATAACCCCGAAAATCGGGTAATCCGAGCGTGAGCAACTGAAGTGCACCAAAC
>JADGNM010000452.1 GCA_017883485.1 Methanosarcina sp. | reverse complement strand
ATGGAGTGGCAGTCGTACTTCATGACCAATCCGATGTATAAGGAAATCATGACCTTTGATGCGGAGAATTGGGTTGATAAAAGTTTTATTAAAGTATCGGACAAACCCGGAATCGGAGTGGATATTAACGAAGAAGCTATGAAAAAATATGCTGTTAAGGGTGTACCTTTCTTTGAATAAAACAGGTCAACGGTTAGTGAATAGAATCTGTAAATCAGTTTAATATAAGCATTAATCTGAAGAGGAGGCGAGCTCTGGCCGCAGTTATGACTGCCAAATCAGAAGTCAACTCCTTCGGCTACAATGATCCTTTCAGCCTGCTTGGCCACTTTTTCCGCAATAATCTTACAGGTGTTTAGAGAACCCTTCTCGATATACCGGTGTACATTCCCTAAAGAAGAAAAGTCGCATTGTGTGATTTCATGACATAACGTGCTTCCGAACTCTTTCGTGAACCACTTCGACATCCTGTTGCCGATGTTCATGAGCCTGTTGGTCTTGTTCATGTGGTCGGCTAATGCATTACCGCCAACGATCATGGTAGCTAACATTCGGATGACCCGAAGGTAACTATTCTCAAGCTCACCAAGTTTAAGGCCGATGGCCATCAGTCCGGCGGTAAAGGCACTGCAGGTCAGGCCTTTGAACACCGTTCCACCGATAAAACCGCTGGTTCCATCCAATAGTTCCTGGGTTACAGGAATAGTCTCACCCAGATGCTTCAGGACTGTATGGGAACAGTGAAAACAATTTGCGCACATATGAGAATACAAAAGGCTAAAGGCTTCTTTGGCTTCGCCTGAAATAGCCCTGATGTCGTTTTTGCAGCCGGTTTGCCTGTAAAACTCCGGGGCATGACGGACCACCTTAATGCACGGCAGAGGGACTCGTCGGTCGCCCAGGATTTCCTTGCACAAGAGTGAGTTGTTGCACTCCCGAAATCGCTGGACATAGTCGTGCCCTGCATAGATGACCATGGGCAGTCCGTCATTCTTTGCACTGAGACCATGCTCCAGCCCCAACTGAATCAGCGGGGACGTAATCCCGCCACATTCAAATCCGGTATTGCCTATTCCACCTGGCAGTCCGGCAGTAATCCTTACCAGCCATTCTTTTTTAGTATTCCCCAAATCGAGAATAGTCTGCATGACAGCCGGAGCACAATGTCCCATCTTCAGCAAGTTGGAAAAGCCGCGACGGCGATACATCCTTTTGATCCTATAACTCAGGTCAGGGTTAATAGATATATGTTTTCCAGCTCTTATATGTGATGTCGTTTCTGTTATTCTCACTGCGAATTCCTCCTTTGGGATTATTTGTTCAATAATTAATTCATTGTTTATGATCTTTCTTATATTTCATAAGTTTTTACCTTTTAAAAAGGCGACTTCAAGATACTTTTTGCGTGTGTCATTATCCACTGCCAGTATAGAATGGAAGTAGATATGGTCGACAGTTTGAATTCCGGGGTATTTCAGGCTCCAGTTATCAATAATTTTCTCCATGGACTCTCTGAATCCCTTTTCCCTGTACACTATTTCGTTGAAGAAAGTAGGATGCATTATTATAGCCTTCTTAATTTTTAATAAAGGAATTCTGCCATCAGGATCACCATGCCATCCGCTTTCATTCAATCTGTATGCAAATCCGTAAGAAAAAACCCGTTCCATCTACCCCTTCATTATCGCAGGAAAGTGCATCCAGATCACCTGTGTTATGAAAACTAGCACATCCGCCTCTGCTACTTTCTTTTGCTGTGCCAGCACATCCCTGGGCTTTTGAGAACTAATTAGCTCACGCAGATCATCATCACTCTTGTTCTTAATATACAATTTTGCAACCAACTTTCTTACAGGCCCACCCGCAAGCTCGATTATCATCTTCCTCATGTCCATTTGCCTGAAAAGCCATTCAGGCATATCTCTATCCACAAAAAAAGCAGAATCCTTATCCTGCAATACGGGGTTAAACTTTATTTTGTACAAATCGACAATTTCATATTGATGTCCGGCCTCCTTAAGGCCTCTTACAAAATTGTCAAGAACTGCATGAGTAAAGGACATTGGATTAGGATGAGCATAAATGATTAATACTTTCATGATTTTGAATTTTTGATAGTTCTTAATCGGGTTTATTTACAAGTTAGAAAGGTTAAGCATTACCATCTGTATTGTTTGGATGAACAAAAGTTAAACATATTAGACCAATTAAAAAAAAATATTATCTACTTTAAAGAGTTCCTTAATCATTCACTTTTATTCTAACTCCAAAAATCCAATTTTTTGTTTTATAGGTTAAATGGGTGATCATTCAAAGTTGGTATGGTTATTTGACAGATGGAAAGCAGGGGAGGATCCCTGGTTGCATCTTTGCTGAAAAACTCGTTATAAAGCACAGGGCTCAGGGCTCAGGACGCAGAGCACCGATGTGTAGGAAGGAGAACAGTGTTTAACGAGAGAAGAAGCCTCGCAGAAATGCGAGGCTTCTCCGTACCAGGAGCGAACAAAAGTTGCAACCAG
>JADGNM010000451.1 GCA_017883485.1 Methanosarcina sp. | reverse complement strand
TACAGCAAATAGCATCTCGGTTATTTAATGCAGTTTGGAAGAAGTTAGGAACCAAAAGAAGAATGTGGGAAGATATAAGGAGTTTATTTATTGGATATAGCGTTGATTCAATGGAAGAGATATTAATAGCACTTTATTATGGATTCAAAAAGGAGAAACTGCTTATTTCGGGTGATCCGCCTCCATCTTGACGAAAAATTTGTCGATTTTCGTTGAAAAAATGAGAAACGAGGATAAATTTGATTTTGACCCTCTTTACCGGATGGTATGGTCTTTATGGTGAACTATTGAAAGATAGTTTAAATATATTTATCAAGTGAGTTACATTTTTCACATATTTTGTGTTATATGTGCATATATCGAAGACAAAATCAAAAAAAGTAAGTTAAATGAAGATCGTGTTAACTAAAACGGGAATAGCTGAGTAGAAGCCTCCTTGCATTTCAGAAAGAACTCGACAAATTAGATCTCTCTTCTGATGACAAAATGACTATCAATGGCTTAATGACAGGGGCTCTCAGAAAAGTTCGAAAAGAGAAACCTTCACTACTAGTGCATCGATTCCTAAATAACTCCATTTTAGACTGTGATTCCACCAGGCATTTTATCCATTTCTTCCATTTTATATCTCCACGTAAATAGAACTTGCTTTTCGTTAATCTGGTTTATATATTGACCAATTCTTTCTTTTGTTCTGTTGCAAAAAATCTGGCTTTTGAGATACGAACATTTGAACATAAAACGTTCGTATTTTTGAAGCTTTAAGCTAAGTATCTCCTTCTTGCCACAGTCAACCCGCCATATGTTCAGGTTTTGACGAAAAACCTCTGTATTCTCCATGAGAAATGGTATATATCAAAACCTGAATTTTCTACCTTTTAGCAACAAGAAGCAAAACCCAACAGTTTATACAAAGTGTTGGGTTTTTACCTAAAAAACACGAAAAAACTCTGATTTTTGCCCTCAAAAAACGAGAAAACACAACATTTTTAATGAAATGTTGGGTTTTTTTTTGTAAAACCTACACATAAACTGTATTCTAATTTACATAAAGATTGATATCGCTGCCGGAAATCAGCTAATTAAATCCACTGTTATCCGCACCGCATCATAATTGACTACTGGCTTCTTATGCATTATAGGGTCATTTTTCACTTCAAGTTCAAGTAACCCTATCCCTTCCAGATATTTTACGTCGTTTGAGACATTGGACTGGCTACGATCCAAGAGGTGGGCAAGTTCACTGATGGATTCGGGATTCTTTTCCCGAATCATCTGAAGCAGACGAATGCGCTCATTTGTAAGGATTTTCGCTACGTCTTCAGGAGTACGGGCCACAATTTTGATTTTTTGTTTTCCGGCTATTTTCCCATCCCTTGTATCCTCAAAAAGCTTGTCAAGGTGGTCTCCATAAGCCTCATCGGACATGATCTTGATTTCAATGTCTTTTAATTTCATTTATAAACCCCCTGTTCTGTTCTATCAGAATGAGAATCTCTTTATAGATATGCTTCAAAGATATAAATTCGAATTCAACTGGCTGATCATCAAATAGGTGTTTATGATCTCTCTTTTTATGTCCTCTTATCTCATGAGCGTTATCAAATCTTATGACAGATTTCCATTCGGAGGATGCAGGTTTTACTCTATAATTGAAACTGTATTTTACACCATGGGGAATTTGAAGGGATTCTTCAACTTTTGTAATAGAAATATCAATGATTTCATCTTCTGCCAGTACTCTGGTCTCTTTTACCAATGTTCTAGAATTCAATGCTTTAACACCTATATGCTATTGCCATATACATCACGCATCAATGGTATATATCTATATGGTTCGAGCATATAGGTCTGCCAAGTCTCTTCGTTATTCTGGCTTAATCCTTACAATACAGAGGCTTTGCTGTAAAACCTCTGTATTTTCGTGGTTTTAGCTTCAATTTTGGGGTAAATAAGGGCTCATAACTCGCAAAACACATATGTTTTATTATAACCTATGCATAAACTATAGAGCAAATTTTACAGAAAATTCGATACACTGCCGATTTGAGAGTTCCATTTAAGAATAATCAAGCAGAAAGAGATATCAGGATGATGAAATTGGTCGTCCATTAATATGCGATTGATGTTTTCATGATATAATCTCAAACACGGCTTTCGATTGCATTTCTATGCTCAGGCAGGGAGACCGGAAATTGAGATATACAGTCGCCAGGGACATGACCCAATCACATCTTTACGGCATTACCAGAGCCTTTCTTTTACTGATTACGGAATGAGAGATATAGAAAAGAGACTCATTGAATGGGGAATTCTTAATGGAGGAATTAATTGAACAGAGTGGAAATGTATTTTAACTGTTGAACACATGTCAACAATATGCAGGAAGAAAAAAGTTCAAGTAGGGGTATAGCTACGTAATCTGTTACTAGTGCATCGATTCGGAAATATATCCATAATTAAATATATTAGTAGCAGTATAAATATACTCATGCCTCGTATAAGTTGTCGTCCTAAATTATCA
>JADGNM010000078.1 GCA_017883485.1 Methanosarcina sp. | reverse complement strand
CGCTTTTCACAAAGCAACAAGAGCTTCATTTTAGATACAATTTTCCCTCGGAATGAGGAAAAATTGTAAATATTTACAAGAAGACCTGAATAGTTACAAGTTTTATTCTGTTATTCCTTTATCTGGTTAATTTTTGGAAAGTTGACGGCATTCATCCCCTAGGTAAAGCAAAGGGGCTTTCTGCCTGATTTCTGTAAACCCGCTAATCTGACTTCTGGGAAGTGTTTCTCTTTTTTTCCAAAAGTGCCCACAGCTTCTCGCATTCATTTGCTGTCAATCCAATTTGTTTGACCAGATAGTCCTCCGTTTTTTCATTTCTCACTGTGTCCCTTATCAGGTTGCTAACTGTATCTCTATGGTGCCCTGTTATACGTTCAATACTTCGTATCCCGTTTCTTTCAAGATAGAGTCGATATATCAGCCTTATTTCATCCTTGGACAAATGTTTTCGATAAATAGCTGTGCCAACTGTATCCATAAAGAATCTTCCGCAATGTTTACAATTATATCTCTGGTGCCCCGTCTTGTATTTTCCACGTCTTATAATCGCTTTTCCATCTGCCCTGAGATAATATTCACATTCCGGGTTTGGACATACAATTTCCTGTAGATCGCCAACTGACATAATTTAATCAATAAGTAGTCGTTTTAATAATATATTTATTTTACTCAACTAGTTTCCCTGAGCTTTCCTTAGAGAAGAGATAATGACGAGTCAGCGTAATTTGGATTACTATGGCAGAGAAATACTTTAACCTCAAGGTGCTTTCCATTTATTCATCTGCGCTTCAAAGAATACTATACTTTTCGATTTGATAACCAGAGATGTACTTCATTAATAGTATAGTTGAATCCGAACTTCACTTATAAGATTTCACTTATAGATAGTGCGTGTTTTACTCCGATAACCGCAAAGATGCAGGCTTTTCCTCAGTTAACGTATTTGTCAATTCCCGGTCTTTTCGCTATATTATCCCGAGGTTCCGGCAAAAATCGAGATTGCTGAAAAAAATCAACCCGGCCTGGACCATGAATATTATTCCAAGAAATATCATTTGCATTGGGGCATTTCCTGATTATGTATTATTGGATTTCATGCTTGAGGACTTCGTAGAATCTCTCCTTAGCTTCTGTCTCGATCCACGGCTTATGCCCGCATTTTTCCAGTAAAATGAACTTGAAATCCATCAATGATCCGGAAAGAGGTTCAAGAACTCCTTCAAAAGGATGTGGGTCATAATCTCCATGGATTGCTACTACCTGGCATCGAATTTCTCTTCCGAGCCCAAGCAGTTTTCCACTGCGCCTCAAACCGCTAGCTTCTTCCCACACGCCTCTGAAAACTTCGTACCTGCACTTGCAATCAAGCATTTCGTCTTCGTGGGCAAGCAGTTCGTCCTCGTAGAGAAGAGGGTCATAAGTGTCTGCTTTCGACATCAACTTCCCAAAACTGCATAGGATATCGTTTCTGTTCTCAGCTGATGGGTTATCCAGAGCTTCAGTCAGGCGACGGAAGTTTTCCAGATCATCTTTCCCGAGTCGGCTTATTCGCGTTCTCATTATATTTGCAGCGTATTTTTCCTCGTAGGGGCCGCTCCCGACGAGTATGAGTTTTTTTACGAATTGAGGGTGCCTGGCAGTAAAGATAAAACTGAGCATTGCACCCCAGGAAAAACCAGTTAATATTATAGGAAGAGTCCCATGTTCCTCCAGAACATCTCTCAGTTCTGTGACCTGGCCTTCAAGGGTAACTGCTGTTTGAAGAGGCTCGAGCACGCCTCCGAGAAAAGAGAGTTCCCTGGCAACCGGAGCCATCTCTCCCCAGGCACCGGGACCTCCATGGATAACAGCAAGATTAAAAGGAGGAGCTCCATAAGTACGCAGATTTATCATGCTTTTTCAGTCTTTAATCCTTCTATTAAAGTAGATAGCTTTTTTGCTATCTTTTCACGACTCAACACTGCTGAAAAGTAGTAAAAAATAGGATGAAGGCATCAAGCCCTCATCCACTTGTCCTTTTTATGTTTAAATCCCTTTATCGGCTCTATTTCTTATTTTAATTTCTCATTTTTCTCTTCGTTGAAATACAGCAAGCAGGCCAATTATACTATAGATCACTTCAAAGCCAGGCATGCTTGTGTTTTTATTCTTCTCTGGCTGCTGTTCTACATTTGATGTTGTACTTCTGTTATTTTCCTCAATGTTTTCAGTTTTTGGTTCAGGCTGTGTTTCATTCAGATCTGCAGGCTGTATAGTCTCGGCTGCTACTATCTTTCCAGTTATTGCAAAGGGAGAGAATCCAGGAGTTTGTGCTGTTAAATGCAGATAATTGTCATCTTCACTCAACAGGCTTGTCGGAAGCTGGTTCCATGTCTTATCACTGTACCTGTTCAAAGTGAGGGAAGACTTATCGATCTTTTTATACTGTATCCAGGATTTTTCGACCTTGAAGCCTACAACTGCATTTTCGATATTATTCGAATTTGCAAATCCGCTGTTTCCAACCCAGATATTTAAGAACTTGTAGACTTCGCCGGAAGGCAGTCCTGAAACCAGGGTGGACTTTCCTTTCAGCATCTCGGCAATTGTTGTTGTCTTGCCAGCTGTCTTCTTTGAATCGAAGCTTACAGATACGACAGGAGTAACCTTCTGTGGGAAGTCAAATTTTACAGATTCCCCACTTGCAATGAAAGTCTGCGAAAGCTCTTTTATCTCAACATTGCTTTGAGGTTCAGGAGAGCCGCCGGCACCTCCTCCACCGCTACTGCCGCTGCTGTGGCTACTGCCACCACTGCTGCCGCCGCTATTGCTTCCGTCACTATTGCTTCCACCATTGGAATCGCTTCCTTCAAGTATAGTTATTTTACTCGTTTTTGAGGTAATTCTATTTGTATTGCTTACTGTCAAGTTAACAGTATAGGTTCCTGGAACGGTGTATGTATAAGCGGGATTCGAGTCGCCTGAATCAGCAGTTCCGTCATTCGTGAAGTCCCAGCTCCTCGCTGTCGCATTTTGAGAAAGGTCCGTAAACTGCACAGAAAGAGGAGCATAGCCGTTTGTAATATTGGAACTGAAGTTTGCTAGAGGAAGATTTTTATCTTTACCTGGAGCTTCCACGATTATTTGCTGAGTTTTTGAGGAAGTACCGTATTCATTGATTACTGTCAGGGTAACGGTATAGTTTCCTGGAACCTCATACAAATGTGTAAAGCTCTTAGAATTAGAATCCGGAATTCCATCGTTGTCAATATCCCAGCTTCTTGATAGTGAATTTTCTGAAATATCAGTAAACTGTACAGCAAGAGGTGCAGTCCCGCTGATGACATTGGTATTGAGGTTTGCAGCAGGAAGTACTGGTAACTGCGGATTAGATACAGGTACAAGAGGAAGATAATCAGTAACATTAGTTCTATTCGTGTTGAGCCATGTGTATGGTGTGTCTGCAATGCCGTCTCCGTCCTTATCCTGTGCTGTTTCGGAAAAACCTTTCCCCGTAGGGCTTGCCCAGAAATTACCTCCTATATATGGTCCGCCAACGATACTTCTGCCTGCAGTCTTTGTTGGGAGATTCCAGGTGGTATCCGTATTGTTTATGTCCGCGTTGAGAGTATTGTTGGCATAGTTATTATAAAAGAAATTTCTGTGGCAGCCTCGACACATGAAAAAGCCGGAAACACTATTATTAGCAACAATATTTCCAGAAACCGTGTTACTGGTAGCAGAATCCAGATGGATACCCCGGCTGGTTTGATTAGCTGTGTTCCGGGAGATTGTGTTATAGTTCGAATAAGAGATCAAAATACCATAATTGTAATTCTCTGAGATACTATTACTTGACATTGTATTCGTGTTTGAATTTATAAGATAAATTCCTCTGTCGTTCCTGGTCGCAATATTAATATTGAGATTATTACTGTTTGAATTCCTCAGATAAAAACCAAAGCCTGTATTTGAGACTACCTGGTTACTTGTCAGACTGTTGCTGCTAGCGTTCTCCAGAACAATGCCGTGATTGTTAAAATATATAATATTGTTTAAAATTGTATTCCTATCAGAGCGCAAAAGGGAGATACCATCGCGTATGTTCGAGTTTATCCTGTTGTCCGAAATTCCGTTATAATTCGAATCACTCAGAGATATTCCCCTGTCATTGTACAAAAGATTGTTATTATTAATAACACAGTTACTGCACCTGGCAAGACGGATTCCTGTTACACCGCTATATCCGCCGGATTTAATTTTAAACCCGCTAATTGTTGTACCATTTGCTTCCGTATAGAACACATTTGCATTTGCGTTCTTAGCCATAATTATAGTATTCTCGGGATCTCCTGATTCTGATTTAATCGCCAGATTCGGTTTACTTATTATTATATTTTCAGAATATAACCCGGGTTTAACAATTACTAAGTCGCCTGAACTCGTTGCATTGTTCACTGCGGCCTGTATTGAACCTCCTGGCTGGACAATAATCTCAGCTGTCCCGATTCCAGAGATTAATATAAAGACAAGTATAGTCATTAGCAGGCTGGTTGATCTGTTCATTTAAATTCCCCATGTAAAGTAAAATCAGTGATAAATTTTCTTGGATAAATCAGCAATTGAACATGAAACAATATAAATATAGTGGCTCAGTAAATATTAAAATAAGTTCGAAAAATTGCCAGGAATATATACTACTACCTTAAATAGGCTCAGTTTACAGAAGTCAACTCAGAAATTCTTATATACTGCTCCGGACTAATTTCTTGTACAAATATGCTCCCTGATAATTGCCATTCCCGGCGAATCCAGTTACTTTCAGCTCATCGAGTTTGTAAATGTTAAACCATCTGGAACTGGACCTATTTTATATATGGGACATTTTAGTCCTACCTAACAACGATAAAAATAGAAACACACTAATTATTATTTATAAAATGTCATAATGTATTGTATAAATGTGCTTTAAAACTGAAGAATAGGGTGAAATAGTAGACCTCCCACCCAAATCACCAGTTTCCGTTTTGATGCGTCATTTAGCCGTTTTGTCTAATTTTACTCGTTTTCGTTTCATTCAATACTGTCTCTATTCCATCGGCGATGGTTGTGTTTCGTTGGCTCCAGGTTGTGTTTCGTTGGCAGCCATTTGCGTATTGTTAGTTTCTGCGTTGTTAGTACTCATTCCACTGGTGTTGAGCTCTATTACAGGCGTTGCAGACGGCTTTGATTTGGAGCCTTCTACCAGAGACAAGAAATCCGTACTTACATTGCCTGAAAAACTATATACAGTATCGGCAATGCCGTCACCATCTGCATCAGGCGCGGTTTGTGAAAATCCGGTACCATCAGGTTTTGCCCAGAAATTACCTCCCATATACTGTCCACCGATAATATTGGTGCCTGAGGTTTTTGTTGTGTTGAAGATGTTTCCGACGCTTCCTTCTTTAACATCTGCATCAAATATATTATTCAGGTAGTTATTAAAGACAACATTATTGTTGCTTGTAGAGCTTATGAAAATGCCGGAAATGCTGTTTGAAACGATAGTATTTCCTGAAATAACGTTGCCTTCGGAAGTACTCAGCTGAATGCCTCTACCACTATTGGACACCTCGTTTCCGGAAAGAGTATTACCCATAGAATAGGAAAGCAAGAATCCATACTCTCTGTTATCCCGAATAGTGTTGTTTGAGAGGATGTTCCCATTGGATGTTATCAGATAAATGCCTCTGATATTGCCGGAAGCTGTATTATTGTTTAGGGCATTGCTGCTCGAGGTGGTCAGATAGAAACCATGGCCTCCATTCGAGCTTACAACATTGCTCGTAAAGTTGTTGTTGCTGGAATTATCCAGGATAACACCATGGTTAAGAGATGAGTTTACATTATTATCCGAGAAAGTATTCCAATCTGAACGGATGAGATAAACTCCATATTTGTTGTTTGAATCTGCATTGTCTGAGAATATATTATAACCTGAATTCTGCAGATTAATGCCCCTTCCACCTTCACGAAGACTGTTTTTAAGAACTCTGCTATTATTTGAGGAAATCAGATCTATCCCAAGAGTATTATTTGACAGCATATTCTCATTGATGATACAATTTGAGGAATCAAATGAAGAAATACCTGAGATATTGCTGTTCGAGACTTCATTTCCTGAGACTTTGCTATTTCCTGAAGATGAAATCCGGATACCGTACCCGTTATCTGAAATTTTATTGCCTTTAAGTTCACTTTCACCTGATCTTAACAGGAGAACACCTCTACTATTATTGGCAGCTTTATTATTTGTCAAACTGTTATTACTCGAATCTACTAAAGAGAAGCCAAAAAGGGTGTTTGAATCTGCTACGTTGCCTGTTAAGTTATTGTCAGTGGAACTTGCAAAGTAGACACCATGATCCCCATTTGAAATTGCTGAATTGTTTTCCAGATTGTTATTCTTGCAATATTCCAGGACGATACCGTGGTTAGAGTTCTTACTTATCTGATTTCCTGAAAGCCTGTTCCTTTCCGAATTAGTAATATAAATCCCAAACCTCTGGCTTGAAATGTCATTGTCCCGAATTGTGTTATAGTTGGATCTTTCGAGATTAATTGCTCTCCTGCCATTTGATGCCGTATTATTGAGGATAGTATTATAAATCGAATTCTTTAAGTATATTCCAAGGGCATCATTGAAAAATTCGTTGCTATCTATCGTACAGTTATTAGATGCGAGAAGTAGGACTCCTGCCTTCTCAAGTCCGGCTCCCGTAATACCGAGTCCCTTAATTGTTATATTATCCGCTTCCACATGGAATACATCCGTGGCATTATTATTCGCCGTAATGAACGTATCTTCAGGATTCCCGGATTCTGATCTGATTAAGAGATTATCCTTTGCTATTACAATATTCTCGGTATAATTTCCAGGACTTATTACTATTTCATCCCCTGAACTTGCATTGTCAACTGCTGCCTGTATCGATTCTCCTTGATGGACGGAAATTTCGGCTGCAGTTCCGGTACTTGAGCCTAATATGAGAATAAAAAAGGCTAATGCTAAAGTGATGAATCTTTTTATTTAAATCCCCCACATTCAATGTAAATTATTATTTATGTTTTTATTAATAAGCTTGAATTAAAACATTAAATGATATAAATATATTGAATTAGAATAATATCAAAATAAAGACATCAAAATGAGATAAATGATACTAAAGCAAGTTAATTGAAATGAATTATATAGTCTTCCTTTCCCGGTAATCCTCCTTTCCCAGTAGTCTCTCCTTTCCCAGTAGTCTCTCCTTTCCCGTGTCCTAAATGGATTTACAATGAGCCTATCCCAAAATCATCTATTAGGAATTCTAAATTCATAGACTTAATTTTTAGTTTTGGGATAAGCTCTTTATGCCAACCTACATTCGTAGGTCAACATTAGGTATTCAAATGTTTTTCTTGATATCGTTTTCTAATTTTTCATGAATTATAACAGGATCAGAGCTGGTTAACGTATGGATCAACTCCCACGGCATATGTAAGTAACGACACACTTTTGCAGTAAGGTTTGGTGTGGGAAACTAATGTCCTGCTAAATGTAAACCCAATAACCACTTGCAATAACAACAGCTTATTTCAAAAACAATGTCAGCAAAAATTCTCAAAATATAATGTCGCACCTGCCGAATGTGGATGTCAACAGAAAAAAAATTTTATTTTTTTTATGATTAGAGAAAAAAAAGAAGACCCGAAAATAATAAAAAGTCTCTTTTTTTTGAGACACTAAAAACAGAATTGGTATGTCTATTAAACTAAATCAAGGTATTGCAAAATAAGCTGCACACTATTATCTACTCCTATTTTACTTGTATCTATTGAAATGTCATACTGCCTTGCATCAGTTCATTCCTTTCCAGTACGCATAAAGTGATAACGAGACCTTTCGCTATCGCTTTTAGCAATCATTTTACTGGAAGCTTCCTGCAAGACATTGTATAACTTTCCAATACGTCTCTTACGGAACTCAATATCCGCATGTAAAAATATGCTGGTATGATTCGGGCTGGCACGCAAGATATGAGAGCCACATCTTCCTATAATTACCGCTGAACGGTCATTAGCAATGCATTTTATTATTTCTGCTTCGGCTTCAAAAAGTTCCCGGTCTGTTGGAACAAAAAGATGTGGCGGTAGATATACATCTGGGCCATTATATCCACCTAATTGAAAAAAGGATTGCCAAAAAGACAGTATTCTTTCATCACGTGGTTCCAACTCATCTTCTAATACTGAAAGCTTTTTAGCAGCAAGTCCAATGATTTCGCGATCCAAATAAAAAATATTCAATTCTTTTGCCAATTGCTGCCCTATATACGCTCCCCCACTTCCTAGCTGCCGGCTAATTGTAATTACAATTTGTGAATTTTCTTTCATTTTATATACCTCCATAGGCTCTCAATTTAATATTTTCCATGTATTATTTTTTTCTGGAATTTCTAAACTTAGCACTGTATTCCGCGTTTTCCGCGCTTTCCGCGGTTAATAGGCGCGCTCAACACCAATAATTCCTTAGTTTCTATATTCTCAAAGACCCAACACAACAAGCGGTAAAAGCTAACCTATACCCTTCTTCGAAGGCATAACAGTAGACAGATACGGTAATGTAATTTCAGCATCGGCTTAAATAAAAGCCTTTATCTTTTTTGGATGTGATTAATATGTTTACAATGAAGGAGCTTAACCCTTGTTTCGATTAGTAGAAGCTTAACCCTTATTTCGATTTGTAGAAGCTTATTGTAGACAAATCGACAGCTACCGAAGTGTTTTTCCAAAAGCATCTTTTGGTCTTTGTTAGGGTAAATTCGGTATCTGTTTCCACAAATCATACGATATATCTAACTTGATACTATTTTAAGATTAATGGATTACTGTCAGTTGAAGGTTTGGAAGTTGACGGCTTTCATCCCCTCCCTGTCCGATCCGATAAACCGGATCTGCCGAGGAGGGGTCTTCTCGCCTTCTGAGATAAACGGTACAGTTCTTTTGTCTAGTCCATAGTAGACGGTGTGCTATGGGTGCCTACAGGAAATGTCCTGGAAGCCGCCAGCCCGGAGGGCTATATCGTTGCCTTCGGGCTTTAAAAAAGTAATGAATATACAACTTGAGCGGCTCGTTTTCTGCGACTACTTGTGAAAAAGAGATTTTCAAAAAAGCATTATTTCAAAGAAGAAATAAAGTATCATGGTAACTATTCAGGTATCCTTGAAAGGTCCAAACTTTTTCCGGAACGGGGAAAATTGTATATAAAATGAGTTATTTTTATCCTTTATGAAACGTGAAG
>JADGNM010000450.1 GCA_017883485.1 Methanosarcina sp. | reverse complement strand
AACTTATTCATTCGCTTCCTTAGAGCAATTCCAAATATTCTTGCTTCTTTCTCGTTTTCGAAACAGACGACAAAGTCATCAGCATAGCGGACTAGTTGTGCGAAACCGTTTAGCTGTGGAATCACTTCAGTTTCAAACCATGAGTCAAGCACATAGTGAAGGAATACATTGGCAAGAATTGGGCTCAATACTCCACCTTGTGGTGTGCCCTGTTCCGTTTCAAAGTATATCCCCTCTTCCATTATGCCAGACTTTAAGAAACGGCTAATCAACCGTAGCAGATTTGAGTCAACAATTCTCTGTCTCAGGAATTCCATCAAATATTTGTGGTTCACTGTGTCAAAGAACTTCGAGATATCCATGTCCACAATAAAGTTAACCGGATAGTTCATTATGATCTTGTTTATTTGCGCAAGAGCATCATGACAGCTCCGATTTGGACGAAAACCGTAAGACATATCCATAAAATCCTGTTCAAAGATCGCTTCAAGAATCTTCTTTATCGCCATCTGGACGATTTTGTCTTCGACAGCAGGGATTCCGAGCGGTCTTTTATCGCCATTTGGCTTCGGGATATAGACACGCTTGACCGGTTTTGGTTTGTACTGCTTTGCTTTTAGCCTTGCTACCAGATCGGCTATATTCTCATCTAATTGTTCCTCATATTTACTTACTGTTATTCCGTCAATACCAGGAGATTTGTTTTTCTTTAGCTCCCTGAAACACTCTTTTAGAAAATCCTCTGTAAGCAGGTGTATTAAGGACGTAAACTTACAGTTCGGATCTCCCTTAGCTTTTAAAGCTATAACTTAACTTCGCCACTTACGGCTAAGTGATACGAATTTTTGTACCTTTATACAATTTGCCAGATGGCTTTTTACCAGCGTAATTTCAGACTATTATCCTCATATTTTTTGATAAAATCCCCAAAAAGGCTGATGACTTCATTTGAAATATTTGACAGTATGGTAAATTTGAAGCCATTTTGAGGGTATGCCACCGTAAGTGTCAAAATGTTCAGGAATTTCCTGAGTAACCTTATGTCTCTGACTATTGGTTTTTTAGCTAAATAAAGTGTCAAATTGACCAGGAAATTCGTGAGGAACGTAAGCAGCAGATAGCCTATAACTGCAAGACGACTCCAATGTCGTATCGGTCTCAACTCTAACCCGTCTTTTAGACCACGAATGAATTTTTCAGCTTTATCTCGATCCTTATAAAGCGAAAGAATTTTTTCGGGTTCATCATCGACCGAGCTTTCAAGAGAAAAAAATCCCTCTAATCCATTGATAAAAGGATTTTCTATCGGTCCAAAAGTTTTCTGCAAACTCCCGTGAAGAATAATATAACCATCTTTCGTTATGACCGAGCCAAGCTTCTTTCCCTTCTTTACTTTTTTGAGTTTCTTGTTGTTTTTTTCAAGAAGCTTTTCGTGCTTCTTGTTTCTTTTTTGAACCTGTTCATTATATGCTTTTTCTGAAAAGAAAATATAATTCATTTCGTCGTTTTTTTTCAGTTTGACACATTCATAAACGGTATCGTTTATTTCAAATCTTTTTACGTTTCCTTTATTTTTTTCCTGCAAGAAAAACTGAATAAATGATTCGTAGACCTCTTTCTTCTTGGCTTTCAAAGTAAGATATTGATATTCCGCATCGAGAACCATTTTCTTATTTGTCTTCGTATTGGCTCCACAATCGAATATCAAGATGCTGCCCTTATCTAATACTTTTTTTGCAACATTGAAAGTGTGAGAGAAGTGTTTTTTATCTTGCACATTTCCTTTTTGGATAGTTAATGCTGTGGGAATATTATTGATCCCAGTACTGATCCCAAAGGTGATTTGTTTTTTTCCACGTGCTCCATCTCTTGAGTATCCTAATGCTCCCAATTCAGGTTTAGATCCTTCAAAATATGTGGACGAGAAATCTATGAATTGCTCTTTTGATACGAGATTATTTTTTACCAGGAATTGTTGATGAAGGTCCAAGATGATCCCAAAATTATCTCCAATCCGTTCAATAGTCCTGTAAAAAGTCCGTTCTGCTGGTGTTTCTTTCAATCCTAAATATTTGAAAGCTTCGTCGGGGTATATATTTGGGATTTGATTGATTGAAACATTATCCGTCAATTTGTTGTAGATCAATGATTTTATGATTTTCTGGAAATCCTTGGCTTTTCCACCGAGTTTACCAAACATAAAATCAAAGTAACCATAATCTTTTTGAATTCTGTCGAGCATTACAATATTGCCTATAGGGAATGTTACATTTTCATGCAAAAGTTTTCACCAAAACTTCTGAAATGTAACTTCCCTTTTATAGGCTAACTGGCGAAGTCAAGCAATCAATATAATTAGAATGAATCCTATTTGGGTTGATATCATGGAACGGTTTAGAAAAAGAAATATCTTCGTCGTAATAATCATCGGCGCAATAATTTTTGCGGTATTTATTAATCAAGTCGGTCTAGCAAAACTTATTTCTTTGATGGGGAATGTAAACAAACCCCTCATCTTGCTCGTCCTC
>JADGNM010000077.1 GCA_017883485.1 Methanosarcina sp. | reverse complement strand
TAACCTAACACATCCATTATTACTGCTTTTCGGATAAGCTTTACCAAACCTAAACATTTATACACTTTTAAGACTGTAATAGTGTGCCTATAAAATAAGGGCTCTTCGTCATTCTCAATGGGTAAGATGATTTTCAACTCAAGACCGCTTTGGTTTTCATGATAATATCCATACAAAACAACGAAGAGCCAAAATATAAGAAGGTCATATGATGAATGCAGAATGTTATACTGAAAAACAAGGACATAACATACAGACCGATGAAGCAGAGATTGAAACTATAAAAGCGGAACTCGAAATGGCAACTGAGAAAGTCGTATATTTCGATAATTTGATCATAGCCGCAATTAGCATGAGAAAATTAGCAGAAGATAAGATTATACAAACACAGTCCAAAAAATTGGATTCACTCTCAACTAAGCTGGATTCGCAAATCCAAAGCTTCGGAGAACTAATAAGGAAAGCTGAGACCAAAAGAGAAGAAGCAATAAACAAAGTACTGGATGCAGAAGTCAAGCTAATTGTTGTGGAAAACAGAATATTGCACTCAAAGCTCGCAAATTTTTAAAGATAGTTTAGGGCTTACGAACCTATAGTGCAAAATAAAGCATGAGCAATAAAGGAGGTCGTTAAACATGAGCGAATTAATCGTTTTTGCGTTTCCAACTGAGACTGGTGCATCTGAAATGGACGAAACTATTCATTATCTTAAGAAGGAAGAGTTGATTGAGTTAAAGGACGCCGCAGTTGTCATTCGGAAACCCGATGGGAAAATAAAGGTAAAGCAAGCTACAAACCTCGTGGGTGCAGGTGCATTTGGCGGTGCATTTTGGGGTATGTTGATAGGACTCTTATTTTGGGCGCCCTGGTTAGGATTAGCCATTGGTGCTGTTGCTGGTGCAATAAGTGGTGCGATGTCCGATTATGGAATCAACGATGATTTCATTAAAGAAGTCGGAGCTACCATTAAACCGGGCGGTTCTGCTCTCTTCTTACTTATTTCAAAGTGGACTGAAGATAAGGCACTTGATAGGCTTAAAAAATTCAACGCAACAATCATCAGAACATCCCTATCCAAAGAAGATGAACAAAAGCTCAAAGCCGCATTTGGCGCAGGTGAGTAATTAATAGTCATAGTATATATTGTTGTAATGATCTTTTTGTTTAACAAAGGATAATTTTGAGGCTCTTGAAAGCCTCACTATTTTTGAAAACATAGACTCCCATATGCTGTAGTAAGAATGTAATAGTTGAGGGAATATGCCAACATGCTGCTTATAAGTAGTATTCAAGGCGAAACCCGAGTGAAATGGTCTTACAGCAAAAATGAACCGAAATACAGCCAGAAGCCCAAAGTCAAGTCCGGCAGAAATTCTCTTGTTTTTATTAAGGTTGAAGTTTGAGTTCTTTTTAGTGGCTCTAATTCACATGAGAAATACTTCTATTGATTAGGATTATGTGAGCAGGGCATCTTGTGAGTATGTTCTTTTTAAAAATGAGTTCTGGTCTGAAGTTTTGAATCATTCTATTTGCAGTTTTTTAGATTCTGCTTCTTGATACCTCTTAAATCCGTATATAGCATTATAAGGAAATTAAAAAATAAATTAGTACTTATATGTTGCGACACATCTATATTGTACAAGCAATTATATAAACAAGCTTGCATTAAATATAAGGAAATATGATGGGTTATATATTATGATAGAGTCTGATAAGAAAGTTTTACCTATGGTTGATGACTTTAACGCACAAAAGAAAGCTGATCCATGTGTTAAGAAAGACTCTTCAAAAGCTGTTTAAATACAGCACATTCTTTTTTTATTGATAAAAGGGGGATAGTTAAACATGGAACATTCGACAGAACACTGTGGCTCGGAATATAAAGTTTTGAGATTTCTGACTGAAGAACAGAAGAACAAAGTTACATTACTGAAGATGGAAATGAAAATACCTGGATGGAGCAGAAAATAAAAGATACGGAAAGTGCAATTGAGCTGAAGAAGAAAGCTATTGCTGGTATGAAATAGGTTCGGGAAATGATCAAACCAAAAAAATAACTGTGATTAGTTATATTTCAAAATTTCTTATTTTCAAATTATTAACAAGCGATTGAAGGGCTTATAAAAATCATTCGGGCATTAAAACCATGGATATGAACCTTAAAGCCCTGCTTAAGGGCTCTAATTGGCGTGGGGAATCATTCTATTTTATTTGGTGGAGAATCATTCTATTGTATCTGATTTGTTTGAATGGCATCTTCCAAAGGTATGCTTATTTTGAAAATAATAAAGTCGGTCAGATTATCCATAATGGTGAATTCGCAATAAGGATTACAGCCCTTATGGAGCTAATTCTGTTCGAATGTTTTATATTGTGAGTGTAAAGGGCACCTTTTTGCTCATTACCTTAAGCTTCTTGATTACTGAAATGGTTGCTTGAGATTCTTTGTCAATCTTGTCTTCATAAAAACTTATGATCTCATCAACTGGAGCCGCAAGAGAATAAATCTTCATCGGTCGCCCTTTTCCAGACTTTTTCTCCAAGCGCGCACTAAACCAAGACTGATTGTGCATTAACTTCATCGCAAGACTTATTTCAGGTTGCCTTAGTCCTGTACTTATTTCAATTTCCCGTGATGAAGCTTCGTCTACATTCATAAGATATGCAATGATTATAGCTACCTTTCTTGATATACCGATAGTCTTTAAAGTTTCAATAAAAAAGTGGTCTTCTTCGTCCAACACTTTTATTTCATAGTCTTTCATGATAACCCCTTTGATACTTCTGTTTTATGGATAGTTTGTCTGCCAAAAAATATCATGGCAATTATTACTTAGATTTTTCAAATGTTGTTTTTATAATTATCCTTCTAGGAGAACACCGTTTATAAATGTTCCCGCAGTATATGTATTTACAAGATAATTCATAACAGATATGAGACAATAGGTCTTTATATCAACTGTTCTAATATCTCATAAGGTGACATTGTGAACCATTTCGAAATAGATGACGATGATATTTATCGAAATACCCAGGTTTTTGAAGAACTTTTAAATTCACAAAATCAGCGTGGGGAAATGATATAGCAATCCTAAAAAAGTTAGAAGAATTAGTGGATGTTGACCTTAAAAGCTGGTTCACTGAAGGTGCAGATGGTGATATTTCAGTAGGCATCGAACTTAATGAATCCAGTGATCACAAATACGACGAAATTATATTCTATGACAAGAATAAAGACGACGTAACAGTATTTTCAGTGATGAGAAGCTATTAATGTTTTAAGGAAAACTTAAAACGCAGTAGAAGAAAGTAAGAAAAATAGGTCTGACTTTGAGAGGATTGACCTTGGATCGGAGGAAATTTTCTGTGGAGGAATCCATAGAGTTTGAAGCCCCTGGGCTTAAAAAGTAGGTTGAATTATAAATCAAGAATTTGATCACTCATTTCATCACATCACCTTACATATTTAGTAGTTACCATTCTATCTTAAGATACTGCGTAATTCCGATTATGTTAGCGGCTTATTTAAATTTAAAAGTTGCAGCAGGCTGCAACACTTTTGGATAGGCTCTTAATCCGTTCCCTATGCCTCTATTATTCCCAGGTTCAGATCCGCACTATAGTCATATTGATTGCAACTTCTGCAATATCGCCGCTGTACTCGGCTACCCCGCGCAGGCTCTCTAAAACCATGTTGAGTTCAATGTTGGCCGGACCTTCAATTTCCCTTGACTCAAGGGAAACTCCGAATTGAGAAACCTTTTTGGCTTTCATAACTAATTGGTTTATAGCTTGAATGTCTTCTTGCGTCATTGAATCAATCGAGCTTTCGAAAACTCCCCGGGAGAGTTCAGCCATCTTGAAAATCGGGTCCTCAGGGTTAACCACTGTACTCATTTTCAGGACACTTCTGGCTATCCTGACCGCATGGTCTCCTACGCGTTCAATGCTTTTAGTAATGAGCCTGTAGCCCAGGCAATCTCGCAGATACCGGATTCCTATCTTTTCTGACAGCTCGATATCCTCAATTGAGGTGTTGAGTTGACGGACAGAAAGAAAATAGAAACGATCTACATCGTCATCTCTCTGGATGACGTCTTCGGAAATTTCCAAATTATGATCCTTCAGGGCTGCCATAGAGTCTTCTAGCATCGAAAGTACAAGACCGTACATGTTTTTGATTACCCTTCCAAGGGGTAGATCATTGTAATTTAGCAGACACTGGTAGACCAGTTCATTCCTTGATTCTTCAACCAGTTCGAGACCTATCATTTTCTGACGCACGGAGTCTTTGATGAACTTGCGGTCATAGGCACTGAAACCTTTTTTGTGGTCAACCTGATAGAGTCGTAACCTGCAAGATAATGAGAAATGAGAATCCTGAAGTTATTCTCCGCACTATCCGAGTGATTATATTCGATATTAGCCCTGGGGACGGCATGTACGTTAGAGTTGGAAGAAATAAGCAGGGTTTTATTAGGTATGGGTGTAAGATTAAGCGTGCACCCAGCTTCAAGCCCTATATCCCGCACCCATTTTATGGGAAGGGATACAATATAGGTAGAGTTTCCGGTAAACTGAACTTTCCGTTTATCCTTAGTAATAAATATCACCCTAGAAATTTTTATTAATCCAGTAAAATCTATATAGACATTATTATTATAAAGGTATCTCTAAAGTGAAGCGTTAAAATAGGCATAAGTTGGAATGTTTCCTCTAAGTACGGTATATAGGATCAGTAATCGACAGAAATATTTACATCAATTATTTATAAGTCTGCTAGCTACATTCTGCATAATGGAAATAAAAGGTAGTTAAGAACGACAGTTCCAATTTTTTTTCTTTATTTTTTCAGATTTGATTAATAACCCACGAATATGACAAGAACAGTTTTTTATCCCCAAAAGATCAAAAATATCTTTAAATAGTAATAATTGTAATCTCGGTGTATCTTTAAAAAAGTTTATTCATATTCCGGGTGGTTGGCCGAATGGAAAACGTCTCTTTACTGCTACTTCTTTTTTCAGTTTTGGGAGGTTACCTGCTTGGTATAATCTCAGGGCTTCTGCCCGGCATACACAACAATAATTTTGCGCTGCTTCTGGTGACCCTTGCCCCTTCTCTGGCCGAAAAAGGCATTGCTCCTTTATACATAGCCGTGATTATCATCTCAAATTCGGTCGCACAAACCTTCCATGACATAATTCCCTCAGTTTTTTTAGGAGCTCCTGACGGAGATACAGCACTTGCAGTCCTGCCGGGGCACAGGCTTCTGCTCGACGGGGCAGGGGCTGAGGCTGTTCGGCTTTCAGCCCTCGGAAGTGCGGGCTCTGTGGTCGCTTCTCTGCTTTTCGTGGTTCCTTTAGCTCTTTTTTTCGAAACCATTTACCCATACATCGAAGAGCATATGGCATTTATATTGATTTCAATCGTGTTCTTAATGCTTGCAAGTGAGAAAGGGGATCAATCGCAGGAGAAAGGTTTACTTTCAAAATACAAATATAAATTCTATGCCCTGTCTTTATTTCTGATTACAGGAATTCTTGGCCTCTTTGCTTTTTCAAGGGAGTCTCTCATGGTTCCGATCATAAGTTTCGGGGAACCATCCGCGCTCCTGCCTCTCTTGAGCGGACTTTTCGGGGCCTCTCAATTGATTATTAGCCTCTTCACAAGTTCGAATATTCCAGAAGAATCCGTTTCTGCGCTTAAGCTTTCTCAAAAAAGGATTTTACGGGGAATTCTTACAGGCAGCGCTGCAGGCTCTCTTGTGGCATGGCTGCCCGGGCTTTCCTCAGCGATTGCAGCCCTTCTTGCAGGACTTCTTATGAAAGCTGATTTCGACAAACTAGCTCTTAAGAAAAAAATCCCCGAACCCGAGCCGGGACTGCACAGGACTTTTCTTTATTCCGATCCTGCTGCCCATAACCCCGAGACGCTTGCAAGTTCGAAGGAATTCTTAGTCTCGATGTCCGGGGTAAACACTTCCAATGCTATTTTCGGGCTGGTAGCATTTGTGGTTATCGGCAGGACCCGGAGCGGAGCAATGGTTGCTGTGAAAGAAATTCTGGGAACAGATTCGCTTGATTTGTCGGCACTCATGCTCTTCTTTGCTGCTATGGTCTTAACTGCCCTGTTTTCCTATTTTTCCACGGTCTGGATAGGAAACAATGCTCATCACTTTCTCAAAAAACTTGATTACACAAAACTCTGTGCCGGTGTGCTTATAGGACTTTTGGTGATAGTTGTTCTCTTCACCGGGTTTTTCGGGCTCTTCATATTTGTGATTTCAACCCCCATAGGCATGCTTGCATCCTTCATGAATGTCAGAAAATCCCATGCAATGGGGGTCATCTTACTGCCTGTGATCCTGTATTTTTTGTAAGATTTTTGTAAAAAATGATTTTTTTTTGAGCCCATCAACGTGCAGTGGCTTTTCCGACAATTGCTCTTAGCCCTTCAACCAGATTCTTTAACAACTTTGCGGGAATTCCGACCGTCAATTCCGACTCCTGAATGCCCGTATAAGTCCTGCTGCCTGAACAGCCCACGGTTATCCCCATTTTGCCTGTCAGGTAGGGCTGGGCAACAGCATCGGAACAGAGGCTTTGCTTGCCTGCAAACTCGGCTTCGAGCCTGCCGCCTTCATTATACAGGATTGCCTGGGTCAGGAGCATTACCTGTTTAGGAGAGCAGATAATCACAACAACATCAGGCATGAAGCTGGCGCTTTCAAGAGGTGCGTAAATGCTCGCAATTTTAGACTCTGCCTCGATCACAGGGACTTTCTCAATGGTTTTTTTGGCAGCTTCAAGGCTTTTGAAATGCTTCAGGGTTCCATAATAGAATTCCCCGCTTGCAACGTTCGGAGGCATTTTTCCAAGACCAAGGGCTCCTGCTCCCCCCTTGCATGACTCGTCCTCGAGGGTGGCGTAAAATTCTTCTTTTGTTTTGCGCACTCGATCTATCATCTGGCAGTGCCTCATTGCCTGATCAATTTTCTGAATGTTCTCAGGGATCTCCGCCCCTTTTGGAAGCAGGGCAACTGCTATGGGGGAAGTCTCCAGTTTAAGTAACTCGACTATTTCTTTTCCATATGCATTGATTTCCTTAATTTGCTCGGGACTTGCTGTTTCCATATTAGATCTTCCTCATGACTTATCTTACAGATATTGTAGAGCTATGCATAAATAGCATTCCCGAGCAGTAATTCCTTCTCAATCGTGAATTCACATAGAAATTTTTACTTATGCAAAAATTCTTTATTCCTTAGATTGATAACCTGAAGGAATGCACTTGAAATGTATCGGATCGATATTTATGGAATAAAAAGGAGTCGCGAAAGTTGACTAAAAACAGCGAATAAAAGCAAAAGAGTAAATAAATAGCAGACTAAGATAAAAGAATAAAGTAAAACAGTGACAGGTAAAGTAGTCACGAGTATAATTTGATTATTAAATAAACACTGGATCGATTTTGTAAAATATCTTACAAAAAATGAATTAGAAGGGGCTTGAGGAGCATGATAGAAGCACAACTTGAACAGCGTTTAATTGCGCTCAGGAAAGAATACGAATCAGGGCAAAAGATAAAGGAAGATATCGAGCTAAAGCTTGCCGAGCTGCAAAGAAGAAAGGCTAGCCTGAGCGAAACCCTCCTCCGGATTAGCGGAGCAATCGACCTGCTCGAAGAGGTACTAGGAAAAGGTGAAGGTGCGCAGGAGCTGCAGATTGAGGAAGATACCACTGCTGTAGGCATTGTTGAGGTTCCGGATGTTATAAGGCAGCCCCTTGAGAAAGCCACGAAAGCTCTGGAAGATGCAGGACTCGCAGCAGGAGAGATAGTTGAGCAAAAAGGTGTTTTGCCTATAGGAGTTATGATTGGGGAGATTCTCAGGCAGGAGCCAAAGCCAGGAACCAAATTACCAGCCGGATCAGCTGTAAAGCTTGTAGTTGCGTCAAAAGGGAAATTTTTGCCGTCGCTTGACAAAAGATCATCATGCAACTGTCTTTCTGACCGCGGCTGAAGCAAAGAAGGGTTTGGAATTGGAGGCTTATCCCCATAAAATAGACGGTTATCTGAGCGAACTAAAAGATCGCTCAAGGGCGTCTATCTCAGCTTTTAGCGCTCTCGAGAGTTCAGAGAGTCAGGTATCTTCGGGTTATGTATCCAAAAGTTCCTCATAGAATGTGAGGGAATTTCAAACGTTCTGTGGAACAGTAATAATAAGAAACTCCGAAAGCACATACGGTCAGTACTCTCAATATCAGGCGACTCTCCTTTTTCCCCTGTTTCTTTCTCCAGACTGAAGACAGTAATTAGAGAAATCGGGAAAGCTGAAGGAACAGAGAAAACCGGAAAAACTGAGAAAAAGCTCAAAGATAAAGGAATAGGGAGTACACAGGAAGAAAATACCAGCCCTAAAGAGCCCGGCTTAAAAGAGCTGGCAGCTTTCTCGTACGATTCGGGAAAAAAGATGATTATTTTTGGTGGAAAAAACTACGAAGTCCTTCCTCTCTTTCTAGCTGCCAGGGATCTTTATGCTTCCCTCCCATTCTTTAAAGAACTTCAGGAATGCACGGAAATGCTTGAAACGAATCCTGAAGACGCCACAGCCCTGTTTCAAAAATCCGTGCTCTTCTATAAGGCAAGGAGGTTTGAAGCTGCCCTGCAGCTTACTGCACAGGTATTGAAAGTTACCCATGAAGATTACAAAGTTTGGTATAACAGAGGTGTAATCCTTGGGGAAATGGGCCGGCTTGAAGAAGCCCTTGAGGCTTATAACAGGGCAATTGAGCTCGAACCGGCTTTTGAGATCACATGGGACAATAAAGGAGTTGTTCTTGCCAGGCTCGGCAGGTTTGAGGAAGCACTTGAAACCTACGAAAGAGTCCTGCTGAGATATCCCAAATATGCTGAAGCCTGGGCAGGAAAAGCCTCAATCCTTTCTACCCTTGGAAAGAGAGAAGACGCCCTTGAAGCATATAATCAGGCTCTCAAAATCAGGCCTGATTATCTTGAAGCCCTTATTTCCACTGGCAGCCTCCTTTCCAGCCTAGGCAGGTTCGAGGAAGCTCTGGCAGCATATGACAGAGCTCTTCAGCTTGCCCCAAAAGAGCCAGGGCTCTGGGCAGGCAGGAGTTTAGTTCTTCTGGAACTTAACAGATACGAAGAAGCGCTGCAAAGCTGCAATAAAGCACTGGAACTGAAATCTGGATTTGTTCCTGCACTTGAAATAAAGTTAAGAGGTATCCTCTTCAAATTGAGTGAAAACCTTTTACTTTCAATTCGATGAACTTCTTTCCCTGATTAATTGAGCCAGAGA
>JADGNM010000449.1 GCA_017883485.1 Methanosarcina sp. | reverse complement strand
CACTTTTTTAGACTGTACTCAAAATTTCGCAAACGAACTCAACTATTTAGTTCAAACATAATTTTTTGTTGCATAGGTTATTTTGTTGTGGGCACTTAGAGCTTATCTGAAAAGTGTTTTGACCTACTGTAACTTTTAGATCGGCGAAGTGAACAATTGAACAGATACTCGATATTAGAGACCAACTTTAACTGTTAAAACATACCATTATTGATTTTTCGGATAGCTCTTAGTATAAGTCAATTGAGTCTAGCCGGGATCGCAAAAGCTCTTGGTGCTTTTTTTCCAGGAATTTGTAGACTGCACCGTGGGTAGCTCCGTCAAGCAGCATCCTAACCGCTGTCCTTACTATAGTGTTTTGCTCAGGATACCCAAGAATGGATACTGTTTTCCCATATACTGAGATCTTGACATTTATCAACGTTTCTGCAAGTTCTCTCGTTCTCCCGTTCCTTCCTATAATCCGGCCCTTTATGCGCTGGAGTTCTTTTGGAGTAGTAGCAACATCCGAGAGATCAATTACCTCAAGCATAAGCATGTCATCTTCCAAAAGTCTAAGGGCATTCTCGGGACTAAAACCCCTTCCTATCGCTTTGATAGTTTCAATAACCCTGAATTCCTTTAATGAGTCCTCTTCACAGGTAACATCAATTTTTGCATCTTCACTATCAATTTCTATTTGACATGCGGTTTTGTCTTCGATAAACTTCTTTGTTTCTCCTTTTGGACCTATTATTACTCCGATTCTGTCTTTAGGGATTTTGACATACTGAGTCATGTTACTCCGCCTGTATCTTTTTAAATAGTTCTTCAGGTTTGTCTCTGATCCCGTAGCGGCTGAAGAACCTAAGTATATTTTGTACGTCCCTATAGAGAAACTCTCGGGCGTTAGGATGTTCCAGAGTCACAGATTGCCCCATATCAATGAATATGGGAGTCACGTTATTTGTGTCGATCAGGATGTTATATTCACTCAGATCTGCATGTACAAGGTTTGCTTCTCTATAGAGGAGGCGCATATATTCAACGATTGTGTCAAAAACAAGTTTTGCTTTATCGTTTTCAAGATGTACATTCTTAAGGAGGGGATATGCTTCTCGGTTTTCTCCCATAAATTCCATAATTAGGATGTTTTTTTCAGCAACTAATGGCTCTGGAACCCTGACTCCTGCATCTTTTGCACGTTTCAGGTTCTGGAATTCCTTGCGTGTCCATGCAAAAATAATGTCTCGCTTGTTATTTCGGATATTTGTGAAGCGAGGGTCCTTCATGATATAGGCGTCCATAGCCTTAAAAGTGCTGCTGGCAATTCTATATATTTTTACTGCCAGTTCTTTTTCCGGGCCTTTCGCATAGAATACATTTGCTTCTTTTCCAGTACTGATGGATCCTCCCATTACCTTTATTATACCCTTATTGGAGAGGGTATAAAGGAGTTTAAGGGTAGAGACATCGAATACATTTTCTTCTACTTTCAGCCGCTCGGAGTCTTTCTCCCTGGCACGCGACTTGTCTTTAGCGCTGTCGATACGCCTTATTTTTTCTTCCTGGTTCATTCCGATGTTATCCTTTTCAGGTATCCTTTTCTCTCAAGCCATTCTACCTGTGGCCTTGTGTACTTCCAGATCACGTCTGCCTTTTCATTCTGAAATTCCCAGGGCACAACAATAACAATGTCTCCTTCTTTTATCCAGGTTTTTTTCTTCATTGAACCAGGGATTCTTCCCATACGAACTATTCCATCCATGCAACGGAGCCTCAAGCGGTTTGCGCCGAGAAGACTCTCTACTGTCGCTAAGATCTCATTATTGTCCCTTCGAGGTGTGCGTACTCTTGTAACTGTTTCTTCCGTTTCAGGCTTGGCTTTGGATGTAGGTTTCTTTAAGTCTGCCAGTGTGATACCTCGTTATATGTAGTTTGTAGTTTTTATTATGATTTTATTTTTAGACCCTCAAGTATCCTTATATATCTTTTTTTCGGGCCTTAAGGTTATTCGTTCCGCAGCTTTCAACTTGTTGTTATTATTTTAATGCTGCACTTTTCTTTCTCCTTCTACCTCTCTCTTCTTTCTATTTTTTTTATCAGTTTCTCCACAGGCGACAACTATTTATATAAAACTCGTCTTTGTATGTCTTCACGGGCAAAATAAGCGCGGGCCGCTCTCGAATAATAAATTCAAGGGTGGAGTTCAGGGATTCCAAAGCAAATTTTCATCTAATGTTGAGTTTGTTTTTTTCCATAGTAATGCCTGAATAAAATGATTTATATACTAAAAATGCCGTGCTATGGCTCCAGTGTAGACGCGAATCTTGCTGGATGATTTAATTATGTTGTACGGTTGGATTCCTCCTTAATCTAAGGGGAAATCAATATATTTAAATACTATAAGCACATAACTATGTCTTCCTGCATTATTCATGCAGTAATTACTACTCATTAAAAATGGAAATGGAGCCAGGAGTTTTTTCCTGTCTGACGAGGATTTTTATCGGTTCGGTTAATTCTGGTTGGTAGTTGTTTTACAAATTCAACAAACATCTATCGCG
>JADGNM010000448.1 GCA_017883485.1 Methanosarcina sp. | reverse complement strand
ATTTCGTTACCAATAGAATTAATCAGCAACAGGTGATACCATAGCAGACAAAAGAAATTTTGTTTTACAGGATGAAGACGGAACAGAGCACGGTCTTTTTGAAGGAAAACAGCCAAGACAGGCCGCATTAAAAGCAGCAAACCGAAGTGAAGGCACAAAACAGAAGCCTGTGACTATTCGGCTTCGGGAACGTGGGACAAAGAAGGTACATGTATTCAAGGGATGGCGCGAGCATGTAAATGCTCCTGAGAATAGACCTACATGGATGCCTGAGAAGATTTGGAAGCCGTTTGTAAAGAAAGAAAAGACAGAAACTATTGAATGATTAAAATTATTCTTTTTCAGTTCCATTTTTGTGTTATAAAAGTTAGCCTTACCGATGCAGTCCGGATGATAAATAATATTTTCCAAATCCTGAGAGCTTCCAGGTAGCATCTTTCCAGGCGGGATCATTTACTAGTGTCATATTTTTGACTTTCACATCACGACTCCATCCTTTCTCTATTGTGGATGCCGTCAACTCAACACTCCAGCCCATTGAATCCCATTCTCCCTCGTTTATTTTACGTTCTGCAATTGGGTCAGTCACTGCATATCTAGCTTTGACCGCGCGCTCGTTCCCCCAGGCGGCAACTACACGTCCTATTTCGCCATTTTTTAGTGAGCAAGCATGCTCTTGACCGGGACAAATTTTCAAAACAGATTTTTGCAATGAGTTGATGGTGTTTTCTTTTTCAGAAAATGGAATGCCCCATCCCTGTGAATTAAGCTCGTTGAGTGGGAAAGTAGTGCCCTCTATTAGAATCATATTATTTAATTACATTATGAAGTTATAAAAATATATATGTGTGCAAAAGCGTAGGGAAAACCGTATTGATACATACGGTTATAGGAAGAATTTAGGAAAGGCATATTGTATTTAACTTATTGTTGAACTTATTTTTTTCATACCAACAACTAGGCAAATACAAAACAAGAATATATACGAAATAACTTAATTTTTAATTGTCGGACTTATTTTTATAAATGTCTGGTAATACCTACATAAAGGTATTTTCTTATCTTTTCTTCTTAGCTCAAATCCCTAACAAGCGTTCGTATCAGTACGCTTTACAGACGGTTTTAGAGCCAATCCTGTTATCTTGTTACCTGACTTGTTTCTCACAACTTCAACCTTATTGGGGAACAGTTCTTGAGCTCTTTCGATGATTGACTTTTTAGCTCCTCTATATCCTTTCATTCTTTCAGGCCAGCGCAAATCCTCTTGGATTATTTCTTTGAAAAATGTATAGATATCCTGATTTTCAAGTACAATTTTCCCTGACCAGTTCGCTTTAGTTTTCTTTTCAAGATACTCTGTTAATGCGCTGGCTTTCTTGGTCAATGTAGTGTTTGCAATGATGGGATCAATATCTTTTATCTCTTCTATGGGCTTCTCAGTGGATATGACTGCCTTTAAAACAGGTGTTTCTTCTAAGTCCTTGATAATCTCGCCTTCGTCATTGTGTTCAAAAATAGCATTTTCGAGTTGAGTATTTCGTTTCAATGAAAGAGCAAGGAATTCTTTTGTTTCTAGTAAATCTGTCCTGATTTCCGCATTTTCTTCTTCAAGTTTTTTTATTCTCGCTTCCATTGCTTTGAATCTCTCTTCGATTACTGCAAGCATTGGAAGTGTCGGAGATTGCAACACGGAGCTCATACAATCACCTGTGCAAAAAAGTTAGTCTTCTGGCAGTCAAAAGTAACGCAAAATATATAGGGGAATATAACGTAGTTTACCATGCAAATTACCTCTTATATAGGGGATCTCTCGGGGCTCTTCCTTTGGTCGGGTCAGGGCTCCGATAATGATTATACTTTTCTTAATCAGTCCATTCTTTTATGATTAGTTCTTTTGTGTCTTCATCCCACATTGCTTTTAATCTTGTTTTACTCGGGAGTGTAATTATCTTTCCGACTTCTTTGTCTACATAGACCGATACAGCGCCGCCTTCTATGTTATGCAAGCGTGCAAACCCAGTTTTCATACTTTTTATATCAAATTCCATATTTATAAACTCTTCTTGGTTCGTATTAATTCATATAAAAGCTTAAATACTATTATTACTTTATAAATGTTTGTACGGGTTTTTAAGAAACTATACGATTAGGAGAAGTACAAACATGAAATTAAACACAAACCAAAAATCAACAAATGCAGCAGACACAGAAGCTAAAGCTGGACTTTTGAATTTCATAACCGAGAACAACGGGAAGTATTACGAAGTTGGAATCCAGATGAAGTTCCCCCATTATTCAGCTGAATACCTGCGGAAACTTTTGGAGCAATTGGAAAATGAGCACAAAATCACGAACAATGCAGGATACAGCCCTTATCGCGTGGTGAGGCAATGAAAAACATTGAAATGGATTTCGTTCTCGTTCTTGAAAATCAAGATTATGCAACATTGCACCACATCGGACTGGAAGCCTAACATTGGACGCACTATCCGTTTTATTGATCTATGATCCTGTTCAACAATGTTATTCAAATACTTAATTTGCCGAAGGTTTACATTT
>JADGNM010000076.1 GCA_017883485.1 Methanosarcina sp. | reverse complement strand
ATAAAACAGTCTACTATAAGGTCAATCAGTACCTTAATTTTGAAAAAAATTAATAAATTTGGCTATACTATTATCCAATTGTAGAATTTGTTTGAGTTTGGAGACAGCCTGTAGATATTCCTTTTTTAATGTGCTGGTCTTTAATTGACTTCCTAGATACAAACTGTTTTTCTCCGGTCATATTATATTAAACGATTTGTGAGGTATTAAATATTTTGTTACAGTTTGTTATTTAAGATTAAAGGTCCCCCGCTTGTTTTCTTATGATATCTCTCAATTGTTCAATTGAGTAATTCGCTTTATGTATCATTGAATGGCAATTTGGACAAACAGGTCTTAAGTCGTTAATAGGGTCAACTTTATATTCTTCTTTTATTTCACTTAAGGGCTTTAGATGGTGAACGTGAATGTATCCTGTACCTATCATTCCATAAACTGCTTCAAAATCAAATCCACATACGCTACATGTATATCCGTACTCATCTATACATTGCTTCCTTGCTATTTGATTTCGTTCATATGCATTAACAATTATTTGCTTTAATGCCCCTTCAGGTAATTTATCAATTTTCTTTACAGGTATTTCTTCAGCTATTTTCTGTATATTCATTTTGTCTATACTCGATAATTCTTCGATAGCTTTCTTTAGCTCAGGGCGTAATTCCCAAATGAAGTAATTTCCTTTTCTATTTTTCTCACCCAAAAACGGAATATGCCAGTATTCGATAGTTTCATCTTCGATAGTCGGATACTTCACATAAGGTAGTTTTTTTACTATTCTCTTCCCTATTATCCCAACTTGAAGATTAAGGACACTATAACGCGAAACCCCTAAAATCTCAGCAAGCTCTGTTGCTGTTGCACGGCAATTTTTGCAGTTATATAAAGCTTCAATAAAAGCAATGTCACTGTCTTTGAAAATAGTACTATCCTGTAATAACTTAATCCATTGTTCTGTCGAAATATCAAGATTCTGCCTATATATATCCATATATATCAATCAAGTCAAGTGGTTTTGATTTATCTGTCCTAATATATCAAAGAAATAAGAATATATTAAACATTCTGTTTGCAGGTTGTCGTTTTAGGTCAATTAAATGTCCTGAATACTGCTTTTTATTTTGAATTTCATAAACATAGCCTGTAACACTAAAAAACTAAATAATTTTAAGAAGAGCTATCAAACCAAAGTGTGCAATCTCAAGAACCACCAGAATAAGAACAGGATAGGCATCTAAGCCTATCCATTTCACTTATTTTTCCTATTTGTTTGCGTTATAGATATCTATCAATCTTTTTGCTTCTTTTATAGCTGTATTTCCTGCTTTCAAGTAATTTGTACTGGTTTGAATGTCTTTAGTTCCTTGTTCAGAGTTTCCATTACTGAACTCATTTGCTCCTGTTTTACCATAATAGCCAGCTTGATTATATTCGTATAACGCAGATTCATACTTATCTTTGGCTGGTTGAAGTTCTGGAGATACACTATAAGATTTACTTTCGTCTAAAGCGTTTTTACAATCGGTAGCTAACGCTCCTGCATAAACTTCTAAAGAGACGAAATCGACACTTGTTGCTGAATTACTTACTTCAGTCAAATCATTAGAAACAGATGTCATCCATTATTGGCTTGATCCTTAGGTTTAATCCAAAATTTTTTTCTCTGGCTTCTTATTTTCAGTTGTTAGTCACCTGAAGGTATTTGCTCAGAAGATCATTTTTTGTTTCCTTGAGGCTGGTTATCAGCGAAATATTCCCGGACATAACAGAAAGCTTATGGAGGAATACAATTGTTTCCATCTATTCTTTATAAAATTTATCCAAAACTTCTCACTTGGTAACATAAAATATTACTTTTACCAACTCCGGTAGTTTTAAGTAACATCAAAAAAATAATATTAATTGGGGGGAGATTTTGAAGTTGTGCCTGAAGCACACGCTTTAAAGTATATCTCTTAAATTATGGGGGTTGGAATTATGGCAGATAGAGATAATCCCGATTTTTTTCCAGATTTTTTATCGGCAGGCACGATAAAAGGGGATAGGGTTGTCAATAGAGACGGAGATAATCTTGGGAAGATTGAAGAGTTAATGATCGATCTCCAGGATGGAAGGGTGGCATATGCTGCTGTATCATTCGGCGGATTCCTGGGTCTGGGCGATAAATCATTTTCTATTCCGTGGCGAGCCCTCTCTTTGAGGCCTCATGAGCACGCTTTCACCCTTGATATTTCCAGGGATGTCCTGGAAAACGCATAGGGCTTTGATAAGGACAAATGGCCTTTAACTCGTGATGAACTCTTCAGTACCTATACTTACTATGGATATCAGCCTCACTGGCAGACTGGAGTGACGGGACAAGCCGGGATATCTGGAGAGACAGAATCAGAAAGAATGGCACGGATGGGAAGTAAGGCAAGCAGGAATAATCCGGACTTTTTGTCAGCAAGTAAGATAAAAGGAAATAAAGTTGTTAATATAGCTGGAGAAGATCTTGGGAAAATTGATGAATTAATGATCGATCTCGAGGATGGAAGAGTAGCATATGGAGTGCTTTCTTTCGGTGGATTCCTGGGTCTGGGTAATAAACTATTTGCTTTTCCCTGGCAAGCTCTTGAACTGAAAATCCACGATCACGCCTTCTTACTTAACGTTCCTAAAGAAACTCTTAAAAAAGCAGAAGGCTTTGACAAGGACAACTGGCCTATAACTAACCGCGAATGGCTTGCCACCATGTATAATTTCTATGGATACCAGCCTTACTGGCGGATAGAAATCGTGGAAAATAGACCCGGTAATATCTGAGTCTATACCGAAGGCGCAGGTCTTAAAATGTATATTTCCGAAATTTAGGGAGTTGGAACTATGGCAGACAGAGATAATCCGGACTTTTTGTCAGCAAGCACGATAAAAGGTGATAAGGTCGTCAACGCAGTTGGGGATAACATTGGAAAGATTGAAGAATTAATGATCGATCTTGATAATGGAAGAGTAGCATATTCCGTGCTCTCCTTTGGTGGTTTCCTGGGTTTGGGTGACAAATTATTTGCTATTCCCTGGCAAGCTCTTAAACTGAGACTTCATGAGCACGCTTTCCTACTTGATATTCCCAAAGATGTCCTGGAAAAGGCAGAAGGCTTTGATAAGGATAACTGGCCTACAACTCGTGAGGAACTCTCCAGAAGCTACACTTACTATGGATACCAGACTTACTGGCAGACAGAAGCTTCAGAAGAAATCGAACTGCCTGGAAAGGCAGAGCCGGAAAGGACAACTCGAAAGGGTATGGCAGGTAGGGATAATCCGGACTTTTCGTCAGCAGGCACAATAAAAGGTGATAAGGTCGTCAATAGGACTGGAGATACCATTGGGAAGATTGAAGAATTAATGATTGATCTCGAGGATGGAAGAGTAGCATATGCCGTAGTCTCACATGGTGGACTCCTGGGTATTGGCAGTAAGTTATTTGCTATTCCCTGGCAAGCTCTTAAACTGAGACTTCATGAGCACGCTTTCTTACTCGAGATTCCTAAAGAAACCCTGGATAAGGCAGAAGGCTTTGATAAGGACAGGTGGCCCTTAACTCGTGATGAACTTTCCCGAAGCTACACTTACTATGGATATCAGCCTTACTGGCAGAAAGGAGCAGCGGCAGCAGTAGCAGGTATTTCGGCAGGAATGGTAGGTGAGACAGAAGAAGAGAGAAAGGCCCGGATGGAAAGAGAGAAACAGACGGGAATGCCTGGAGAGATGAAGGCAGAAAGGGTGACCTGGACGGAAACCGAAAGACAGGGAGTGGTGGAAACAGAAGAAGAAAGAAAGGCGCGGCAGGAAATAGAAAGGATCGAAGGGTTAAGAGGGGCAAAGGAAGAGAAAATCTCACAGCTAGAAAAACAGCGGATGGAAGCAGAGAAGAAGGCAAAAGCTGAGAGAGATAGACTCGCGCAGCTGGAAAGAGAACGGATAGAAGCGGAAAGGCAAGCAAGAGCCGAGAGAGAGCGGCTGTTACAGTTAGAAAAAGAGTTGCAGGAAGCAAGGAAGCAGGAAGAGACAGAAAAAGTGACCAGACTCGAAAAAGAACTAAGAGAAGTACAGACTCATGAAGAGACTCACAGAGAAAAACTGTCGCAGCTGGAGAGAGAGTGTGCAGAAGCGCAAAAGCAAGCAGTGACCGAGAGAGAGACTCTATCGAAACTGGAAAAAGAACGGATGGAGGCAGAAAGGCAGGCAAATATACAACGAGAGAGGATAGCCCAACTAGAAAGAGAGCGGACTGAAGCAGAGAGGATGCCTCTCACTGGAAGGGCGTCAGGCAGAGAGATTCCGGAATTTTTGTCACCAGGCACGATAAAAACAGACAGACTCGTCAATACAGCTGGCGAGGATCTTGGAAGGATTGAAGAACTAATGATTGATCTCGACAACGGTAGAGTAGCATATGCTGTCATGTCTTTAAGCGGGTTCCTGGGCATAAGCGATAAGTTATTTGCTATTCCCTGGCAGGCTCTCAAACTCAGACCGCATGAGCACGCTTTTACTCTTGATATTCCCAGGAATGTCCTGGAAAAGGCAGAAGGCTTTGATAAAGATAGGTGGCCTTTAACTCGTGAGGAACTCACCAGAACCTACACTTACTATGGATATCAGCCTTACTGGAAGACAGGGGCGGCGAGAGAAACAGGAATGCTGAGAGGGGCAGAATCCGAAAGGATGACCCGGGCAGAAGGGGTGAGACAAGGGCGGCTGGAGACGGCAGAAGAGTTAATGGCTGGGCAAGAGAAAGAAAGGATAGAAGAATTGGAAAAGAAAGAGACAGACAAAGAGAAATTGGCGAGGCTAGAACGAGATAAGATGATAGCAGAGAAGCGGGAACACAAATATGGAAAATAAACAAACTAGGGAGGCATTTCGGTGTCTCCCACAATTGAATTTGGAATTTGGCTCATATAACATTGTGGCCGTCCTTAAAGCAAAATATACATCGATCTTAAGGTTAATTCCAATCGATAAGAAAGGTAAGAGAGAATTTGAGATAAGTATTCAGGTTCATAACTCAAGCTTTAATTTTTCATTGTTAAGTTTATGTTCTGCGAATTAGATTTTCTTTCTCTGTTAAAAGAGTTGCCAGTAGAGACTTCTTAATATCCACCGCGTTATTGGGGCAGTGTTCGCGGCAGCAGTAACATAAGATACATTTTCCCTCATTGATTCTGAACTCTCCATCTTCGAGCCTTTCCACAGCATGCGGAGAACAATTAAGATGACAGGCCCCGCAACGGGTACACTTTTTACGGTTAATCCGGGGATAAATGGTAAAGTATTTGCCGAAGCTGCGGGTAAGAAAAGGAGGAACTGTGGTGACTCCTCCGCCGGATTTTTTGAATTTCATTTTGGCTTCTTTCAACGGTGTTCCGACAATTACAGGGCACTGGTTTGCAAAATCTTTTTTGAGGACGCCTGCAGTTGTGGGAATTTTTAATGGGTCAAAGCCAATTAGTTCAGAAGCGACAATGTCCAGAGAAACGCAATCCTCGCTTGCCAGAATTACACCTGAGTTTATTGGATTTCCATGAGAAGGCCCGTTTCCTTCCATGCCTATAACTCCGTCCATGAGTGCAAAGCTGGGTCTTACTATAGAGTATATATCGGCGACAGCTTCGCCAAAAAGGTCCCTTTTCCCAAGAAAATGGATTTCTTTCCGGCATTTCAGGGGAAGAACTCCAAAAAAATTCTTGACCGCGCCTGTATAATATGTGAGCTCGTGCGTTTTCAATTTTGGTAGAGATATGACAATATCCGCTTCAAGGACAGGATTTGCAATGTATAATTTCCGGAATTGGAGATGGTCAGGGATATCTACTAGCGTGAAGCCTGCAGTTTCGAAATTTACTACCTGCGCTCCTGCCCGTATGGCAGCTTCTTCTATACCCGAGGCTTTGAGGGCTTTTGCCGTAGCTCCAGGCCTTGAAATTCCAGCACCGTCTCCGACTATAGGTTTTCCTCCTGCCTGAATTACTAATTCGCACATTGAAGCTACTACAAAAGGATGGGTAGTGGCTGCGCTCTCCGGAGGACTTGCTGCAAGAATGTTTGGCTTCAGGAGTACACGATCCCCTGAATGGATTATGTCTTTAAGTCCTCCTAGAAGGTCAATAGCCTCAACTATTGCTTTTCTTGTGTCAGAATAATCAGGGCAGCGAACTATGGAGACCTTACTCACGGCTTACTCACGGCTGAAAGATAAAATGAGCTTATTATTAAATTTCTTTCCGGTTCGAGTTTGTTGGTGTTGTTTCTCGAGTCCTTTTATTCTTTAATTCTCTACTGTTCTTAATTCTCTACTGTTCTTAATTCTCTATCTGTTTTTAACTCTCTATCTGTTCTTAATTCCTATTATGAAATCTATTTCCTCAGCCGCGTTTTCGAGCTCATCGAAAATTCTTTCCGAGTCCTTTCGCATCTCCCTTACTGCAGCTTTCAGGCTGCCTCCACGTAGGTATATCAGGCGTTTTTTCCTGTAGAGGAGGCCCGAATCATTGAGGTTCCTGAGGTGATGGTTTACTCTTGATATTTTTATATCGAGGTCTCCAGCAAGGGCTTCTGATGATATTTCTTCCTCATTAGATAATTTATCAAGAAGACTAAAGATTATTTTTGTCGCGGTATTTTCGATATCCCTGCCTGAAGAAAAGGCGAAGCTATCGCAGAACCATAGAAGGTCCTCTTCAAGACTCTTAATACGCGGTTTTTCAATGTTTCTTAGAATGATCTCATGAACCATTTGGGTAATATTTTGGGGCTTCGTGTATATATATTTTCTTTAGATTTGTAGATATCATTTCTATTTTTTAATCATGATATTCATTTTTCTCGGTAATTTTTAAATAGAAGTTTTGCATTATATGCAGATAGTTGGGCTTTACGCTCAATATGTTCATTAACTCATAATGACTTTAAACTACAATTCAACCTTCAGCCAATATAGAATTACTTTAGAATCGCTTGCGTATGAGGAGGAATAGAATAGTGATCATCAGACCTATTGGTGAAAGAGTATTATTGAAGCACCAGAAGAAAGAAGAAGTGACAAAGGGTGGGATTTATATCCCCGACTCTGCACGGCAGGAGAAGAAGGAAGGAATTGTTACAGCTGTTGGGACCTTTGAAGACGGAAAGGAACTTCCCCTGAAGGAAGGCGACCATGTGATCTACGGAGGATATCAGTCAGATGAAATTGAAATTGATGGGGAAAATTATATTTTTGCCGATTTCAAGGATATCATGGCAACAGTTGTGGAAGAATAATGTTAAACAAACTTATTCTGAATAATATATTCTGAATAAACACTGAGTTGTGATGTATTATTACGTAATTCATTTATTCCAGGAAAATATTTGATCTCATTAAGGTGAATATGGATGGCTTCTAAAAAAATAATGTTTGACGAAAGTGCCAGAAAGGCAATCTTAAGTGGTGTGGATAAAGTTGCAAACACCGTCAAGATCACTCTTGGGCCCAGGGGCCGTTATGTCGTGCTGGACAAAACCACAAAACCTGTTGTCACAAATGACGGGGTAACCATTGCAAAAGAAATAGAGCTTCATGACAAGTTTGAAAATATGGGGGCCAAGCTTGTCAAAGAGGTTGCTTCCAAAACCCAGGATAATACTGGAGACGGAACTACCACTGCAACTCTCCTTGCTCAATGTATGATCCGGGAAGGCCTGAAGAACGTCAGTGCCGGAGCAAATCCCATGGATGTCAAGAAAGGCATTGAGCTTGCAACGGAAAAGGTCGTTAGCTACCTTAAGAGTAAGAGCGTTGAGGTGAAAGGAAAGGAGAAAGTCATACAGGTAGCTACTATTTCTGCAAATAATGATGAGGAAATAGGTAATTTGATCGCCGATGCAATGGAAAGAGTTGGCTACAACGGGGTAATCACTGTTGAAGATTCGAAGACAATGGAAACAAGCCTGGAAGTTGTAGAAGGAATGCAATTTGATCGAGGCTTTGTTTCTCCCTACATGGCAACTGATACCGAGAAGATGATCTGCGAATTTGATGATCCCTATATCCTGATTACGGACAAAAAGATCAACACTATGAAGCAGATTGTTCCCGTGCTTGAAAAAGTAGTCTCTGAGGGCCGTTCTCTCCTGATCATTGCTGAAGATGTCGATGGAGACGCCCAGGCAGCCCTGATCTTAAACATCGTCCGCGGCGCACTGAAGGTATGTGCTGTCAAAGCTCCCGGATTCGGAAATGATCGAAAGGAGATGCTTGAAGATATTGCCGTGCTGACCGGAGGACAGTTAATCAGCGAAGAGAAAGGCATGAAACTTGAGGAATTCGAGGATTACATGCTCGGAAGTGCCAGAAAAGTCACAGTTGACAACAATAAGACCATCATTGTAGAAGGCAGGGGCGACAAAGCAAAGATAAATGAAAGAGTCAAGCTCATCGAATCCCAGGCTAATATTGCAGATTCTGATTACAGGAAGACAGAACTTAAAAAGCGCCAGGCAAAGTTAGGAGGCGGTGTTGCAGTAATCAAAGTGGGAGCTGCAACTGAAACCGAACTGAAAGAGAAAAAGATGAGAATTGACGATGCCCTGAATGCTACAAAGGCTGCAGTTGAAGAAGGAGTAGTTACCGGAGGCGGAATAAGCCTTTTCCGCGCAGCTGCCGTTCTCGATGCCCTCAAACCCGAAGGGGACAGGCAGGTAGGCGTAAAAATCATTCAGAGAGCGATCGAAGAGCCTGTACGCCAGATTGCTACAAATGCAGGCAAGGAAGGTGCTGAAGTTGTAGCAACCATCAAGGCTGAAGCCAGCGAGCACTTCGGGTACAATGCAAAGAAGAACATATTTGAAGACCTTTTCGAAGCAGGCGTCATCGACCCGACAAAAGTGGTCAGAAGTGCCCTCCAGAACGCTGCCTCAATTGCAGGAATGGTGCTTACGACTGAAGCCCTTGTTACCGACTTTGATGAAGAAAAGGACGATAGAACTGCTGCAATAATAATCTGAGTCGGCAGAGTTGCGCCAGTCGAGTTGCGCCAGTCGAGTTGCGCCAGTCGAGTTGCGCCAGTCGAGTTGCGGCTCGACGATGCGCGGTCCGTTTCGCTCGCTTGGCTCGCTCAAGCGGACTAATATTTATAAAGTAGTATTACGAACTGCCGACGACGGAAAACATGGAAATAAAGAAATAAGGGACATTTATTTCAGTGTCCTTTTTTCAGTCTCTTTTTTAATCTTATTCTGTTGCTCCATTATGTTTCCCTTATTGGAATCAGTTCATACATAACTTATTACTAGGGAGCGCAGAGGGTCACGAATACCCCGACCTTCAGGTTGGGGATGAAGTGGACCCTCGCCTCTTTTTGATTCCGATCAAAATCTATAA
>JADGNM010000447.1 GCA_017883485.1 Methanosarcina sp. | reverse complement strand
TCGGTATTTGTAGGCTTTGAGCATAACTTATTATAAGGTTTTAAAGAATATATAGTTTTCTGTTAAACTTACTTTGTTGAGGTTGACGGCTTTCATCCCACCTGTCGGCTTGATAGCCTCCGAGGAAGGGGACTTCCCGCCTTCATGTTAAATATTTATTACAGTAAGAATATTCTAAAGATTTTATTGTAATTGGGAGCCATTTGCCACCTCTGATTTGGCTCCCAATTGCGTGATTCAGTCCCGATGATCAAAGAGAAAACCCCTTAACTCTCGATCGTCAACTTTTTTCTTATGTTGTGGACATATATAACATATACGACTTAAAAATTTGCCGACAATTAAATTTTTTACTCGCCTCAAAATCCACTTCATTTGACTTAAAAATCGATATTTAGCTTCATTTTTGTTCAGTTTTTTACAAATCTACTGTAATGAATTCTCAAATACGCAATCTTTTTGATCTTTCCAGTTATGTTTGCCCAACCCATTCTGTTAATAGCTGACTTTTAAGGATAAAAAAATTGTAATATTAGAATAAATATTTATTATGTACTTTCATATGATAAAAATATGGATATTCAGCTCCTTGAGTTAATTTTCCTCTCCGAGAAAAGAAAAGAGCTTCTTTTGTTTCTGAGAGAGGGACCAAAAACGATTGCAGAAATTAAAACACATTTAGACGTAGGGGCGGTGGCAATTCTTCCTCAGCTAAAAAAGCTGAGAGAAAATTCCCTGGTCGTTAAGAAAGGAGATGTCTACAGCCTTTCCCCTCTTGGCATATCGATAGCCGGCACAATGCAGTCTATGGTAAATCTCCTGAGCGTTTTCGAAAATCGGTATGATTACTGGGCAAGCCATTCAGTTGGCTGTTTACCGATTCCTCTCCGAAGAAGAATTGGAGAGCTGTCCAGCTATACATTTTCAGAATCTCACGACGGGACACGCCTTTTTGAGCCTCACAGGGAATTTGTGGAAAACATTAGAAAATCGAAAAAAGTAAGTGGTATTTCCTCTATTTTTCACCCTATTTATCCATCCCTCTTTCTAGACTTCGCAAAAAAGGGGATGAATGTTTCTATTCTTGTTACTCTCCCGGTTTATAAAAGAATCAAGGAAGAATTCACGACTGAGCTAAGCGAGTTTATCAAATTTGAGAATACAAGCTTCTATGTGTGCAGTAAAAAAATCGAATTCTCTTATGCGGTTACCGACAGGTTTCTCTCTCTCAGCTTGCCCTTTCCTGACGGAAGATTTGACTATAAAGAGGACGTCATGTGTTTTGATACTGCTGCTATTCAGTGGGGAGAAGACCTTTTTGCTCACTACAGGGACATATCTGAGAAAATAACCGAAATCTGAATTTTCATTTTAGAAGATCCCGAAATAGCAGAAGATAGCTATAAATCGGACTCTTACTATCCTCTATTCTATGCAAAAACTTCAGGAAACCGCAGAAAAAATCCGGACAATGGAAATCCGGGGAGCAGGCAGGATTGCAAAAGCTGCTGCCGAAGCCATCAGAGATTATGCTGCAGGACTGGATGTGGCCTCAATTGAAGAATTCAGTACCCGCATTCAGGAAGCTTCCAGTTTTCTTATAAGTACCCGCCCTACAGCTGTTTCCCTTCCTAACGCTGTAAAGCTTGCTTCGAAATACTCTTCAGGAAACGTAGAAGAAGCAAGGAAGGAAATCATTGAGAATGCAAACTGCTTTATCGAGAGAGCTGACAAAGCTCTTGGAATAATCGGGAAAATCGGGTCAAGAAGAATCCAGGATGGAGACGTTATCATGACCCACTGCAACTCCAATGCTGCTCTTTCCATTATCACTACGGCTTTTGAGGACGGAAAGGATATTTTGGTAATTGCCACCGAAAGCCGCCCCAGGCGCCAGGGCTTATTGACGGTCCGCCACCTTAACAACTTCGGGGTTCCCACAACTCTGATAGTAGACTCTGCAGTGCGCTATTACATGAAAGAAGTTGATAAGGTCATTGTCGGAGCCGATGCCATTGCATCCAACGGTGCACTGGTAAATAAGATAGGGACTTCCCAACTTGCCCTTGCTGCCAATGAGGCAAGAAAAAGTTTCATGGTAGCTGCCGAGACTTTCAAGTTCAGCCCAAACACAATTCTCGGAAACCCCATCGAAATCGAAGAAAGAAGTTCGGATGAAGTTATCGATCCTGTAATCCTTGCAGATCTCTCTCAAGTACAGGTAAAAAATCCGGTTTTTGACTTCACGCCCGCCAAATATATCGATATGATCGTAACCGATATCGGGATAATTTCCCCTGGCATGGCATACGCAATTATAAAAGAGCACCTGGGCTGGTAGCTTGAGGAGATTTGAGATTTATAAAGAAATATGTGATTTATAAAGAGATATAAAGAGATCTGAGAAACATAATAATTGTTTGTTTTTAGTTTTTGATTAACCAATTTCAAATCAATATCAATTTTACATTCCGACCCCCCCCTTTAAATTTTTCATTGAATTTGGTTGATTTAGTGATTCTTGCCTTTTTAGATGGCGATTATTTTTACAAATCGTTAAAA
>JADGNM010000446.1 GCA_017883485.1 Methanosarcina sp. | reverse complement strand
TGCAGGAAGTGAGGCTTTTGAACATTTTATCCCGTGATTTTTTTCAATTTCCAGCAACAGTTTAGGATCCACAGTCCCATAGACATCTACTCCAGTCACATCGTTTCCAAGGGCTGCAAGTCTTTTTGCTATAGGAATGCCCCCGTGGGTAAAGTCGAGCACGGCGAGCTTTTTTTGATACAGGTCCATGGTAACACCGGACCTTGATATGAGCTTACAGGACTTCCTGTACTCTTTTGAAAATGAGGTCGGCTATCAGCTCATCGGCTCCCAGGGGCTTTGCATAACATAAAGGAACTTCCTTTCCGTCGATTTCAAGGGTACCGCAGCCTTTGTCATCCAGGCTCAGGATCGCCGGAATGTCCTTTGTGATATGGACACCCGAGGCCAGGAACACCGGTACCGCTGCTATCCTTGTCACCCCGGTTCCTGAGAAACCACCTATTGCTTCTTGCAAAGTTGGTTCGCTGTTCTCCATGAAACCGGCCCTGACGACAACGTCAGAATGTTTCTGGGCGATGTAATTTGCAATCTGAGTGACGACTTCCTTATTGTAAGGCAGCTTGCTTCCGTGGCCTATAGCCAGAATTCCGAGTTTTTCTGTCATTTTTGAAACCTCAAAACCTCAGTTCATTTGGGTTTAACACAATTATTCGGATTTGTAACATTGAAGAGTTTAACATAGTTAGGATTTATCGGATATAAATTCTGGCGTTATAAAGAATTATTTCTATTAAAAAACTTAGGCAGTAAACCATTTCGGGATGTAAAAAGTTAAGAAGCCGCAATGAAATATGTTCTGATTAAGAGGTTATATATATTTATTCAGGATTTAAGCGGTTAAATTTATTCCGGGTCTGTGTGACTTACTGAAATTTATACAGTCAAGTATTTACGCTTACTTTTTTCAATTCAGCCGCATTAGTCCTGATTATGTCTCTTCTTTTTTCGGAACGAACTGTTTTACTGATACTTCAATATCCCCCACTCGTACCTCAATGCATCTCCTCTCACTCATACCTCAATGCATCTACCGGCTTGAGCCTGGATGCCCTATAAGCAGGGACTACTCCTGAGATCACCCCTACCGAAACTGCCAGAAGAAGCCCTTCAACTATCAAGTAAGGGCTTATCCCACTCGCAGATGTCAATTCTCCCCCCATCATTGCCCGGAGAGCAGATGAAACAACCGATCCCAGCATAACTCCCAGAATGCCGCCAACAAGACCTACCATTGCAGAGTTAAAAAGGAAAATCATAAGGATATCCTTATTTTTCGCTCCTATTGCCTTCATAGTGCCAATATCCTTTGTCTTTTCAAGGACAGAGGTAAACATAGTGTTTGCAATTCCCACGGCCCCTACGATCAGCGACACCGCAGCAATGGCTCCGAGAAAGAGAGTCATAGAGGAAATCATACTGGTAATGGACTGAGCCATGGACTTTAAGGCGATTATGGTAAAGTCCCTGTCATCTGCTTTGTTGACGTGTCTGGAGATCATGAGCTTCTTTTCAATCGTCGTGCTCACCGTATCCACAATATCCACACTCTGAGCTTTTACCTGGATGGAGTCATAGACATCTTTTTTCGCATCAGTAATTACGTTTACTGCTGCGTCTATCGGTATGTATATCTGCCTGTCTTCACTTCCGCCCTCTTCTTTCAAAATTCCGACTACTCTAAAAGACTTTCCTTTAATCGCTATTATCTGGTTAACTCCGATATTCTTTTTATAAATTCCACTGGCAACTCCGCTCCCTATAACCGCAACGTAATTATCTGCCGGTTCAAGCAGCCTTCCTGATTGCAGCTCAATAGAGTTCATGTACTGCCAGACCTGGGGGTCTACACCTGTTATAGAAAGGGTTGCATTTTCTCCATTGTAGCTTATGCCCTCTCTGCCGGAAATCTGGCCGGTGACATACGATATACCTTCTACACCTCGGAGGGTATCAGTATCATGCTTTGTCAGTTGGGCAGTCGTAGTACCACCCCCAAAACTGGCAAATCCGGGCCCTTGCGATTGAGCTTTTGAGTATCCAGGCATTATGATGATGTTTGTCAGGTCAATTGAAGCAAGACTGCTCTGCACCTGTGCCTGCATGTTATCCCCAAGAGAGATAATCCCAACCACTGCCCCAACTCCGATAACAATTCCGATAATAGTAAGCCAGCTCCGGAGTTTGCTGTGTAAGAGCATGTTCAGGGCCAATTTAAAGTAAGTTGCGTTTCTAATTGAACATCCCTTCAGATATTTGCTATTCGGATCTACACATCTATTCTGTAAAAGTGATGCGTGACAATATTTACTCGTAATGAACAACATTAATTGTTAATGATTATCCTCGAATTCCAGGAATGGTGTGATATCAATCGATAATTCTACGAAACCTTTATACATTGTCAGCGTTCTACCTATTACGATTCTTCCGTAGATAAAGGAATAAGAATAACTATTACTAAACTTCAATGGTGAGGACAACTTGATTTCGAAGACGTTAAAAAAGCAGATAGATATGTTTCTGCTGGCTTTAGGTTTTTCCCTTATGTTCGGGATAATGATCCTC
>JADGNM010000075.1 GCA_017883485.1 Methanosarcina sp. | reverse complement strand
ATTTGGTTCGTCTAATTTGTCTTTCCATACTCTCATAAACACCTCTTCTGAAAAAGATTTTGTTTCTTTGTAAAACACGTCGTTTAAAATAACCCAAAACTCTTTTTCAGATATCCCTATGTCTGGAAATCGAGTACTGAAAGTGTTATAACTTTTGTAGACAGTTGTTTCAACTAACTTTACAAAACCTGCATTGTTGTAATTAAAGATTCGGCCCACTCTGGAAAATAATATTTCCATGTCCATGTCAATACAGGCATCGAAAAACGACTTTGATAGAAGTAGTTGTATATGTTTGAGAAACCCGATCAGCTCGGTAACTTTATATCCGTTATTTTGTAGCACTATCATTATTGCTTTTTCGTAATTATTCAGTTTTATGTTTTTAAATTCAGATCTTATGTTTTTCACCTGTGCAAACGTTTTAATATCCCAGTAATTAAACCGGGTTTTCTCTATCGCTACAACGGTCTCTATACAGTCAATATCTTTTAAAAACTTCAAATGTTTGTTGACAGTACTTTGGGTTATTTCATTGAAATTTTCGCTTAAGTGTGCCCTAATTTCAGGTTCCTTAATTGGTCCTTTATTCGCAAGAACGAACTCCAAAATTTTGGACTTTACCTCACCAACTCTGAAATGTCGAGTGCTCTTTTTAGTCATAATTTTTAATACAACACCCTGGTATTTAAATGATACGCAGTCATGTTTAGTTCACCGCGCTTTGTTGTTATAAAACCCTATTAGAAACATATCAAATCAATATGCTCTGTATATAACACGCAGTCAATAAAACAAATTACCGTAAATTATTTATACTTGGTAAACATAATATAAAGCAGTTAATTCAATCGAATCAAGGAGACTCATATAAATGTCAAACGATACACCCAATATGATCGGAGACAGGTTTTCAATTATTTCATATGTTGATCCCGCAACATTTCAGAAAATTGAATCGATGCGTGGCGATGTTTCAAGATCTAGATTTGTAGGAAAAATGATTAAAAAGATGATTGAACAGTAATCAAAAAGAGATGACAGGAAACCCGGGAAGGGTGGTATCTATCCCGGGAATAGGAACATAAACGGTTCCGACTACTACAGTCCGCTAGTATGTAATGTATAGTCGAAACTATATCAAATTATCTAATGCTCCTATGCTTCCTGTTTTCATATTTCAAAAAATCAGGAGAATTAGATGACACATAACATTTTTCAACCGAAATTAAAATTTTTAGACTTTTCTGACGAACACGGAAGACCAACTCTCATTACCAGGCCACTGCGACGAGTTAAACAACGCGTTAAGAAGCTAGGGGGCACTTTCAATGGCCGATTTTAACGAGCTTGATGCGCGGTTCAGCGGATGGCAATGGAATCCTGTTAGATACCTATGTGAGATCAACAGCAGGCCTAAGCAATGGGAAGGGCAGCAGGACAGGAGGCCAGCATGAAAACAGCAGCATCATGTCCTTTCTGTAAAGGAAGCAAAATAAAGAAACGTAAACTGTCGTACGGTTATTATTGTGCCAGCTGTCGCGTCGCTTTCCGAGAACCGCTTTTTGTTGAATCGCAGAACACGGTGGTGAATTAATGCAAGCTTCCACTTCGCTTTCGGTTAATCAGCGTGCAGGTAATCAAGCGCTGGTAATCGATTTTTTAAGTCAAATCAAAAGGCCTGGGATGGATAGCCTTATTGATTTTTTGGAAACATCTAACTATTTCCACTCACCAGCTTCGACAAAGTACCATAATGTTTTTCCTGGCGGTCTCTGCCAGCACTCCCTTAATGTCACCCGAGAGTTTTCTAAAGAAAATGCGAAATGGCAAAAAACCTTACCTCAGGATTCTGTGGTTCTTTGCGGACTCTTGCATGACCTCTGTAAAGTGGGCGCCTATATTGAAACATCAAGAGGATATGAGAAAGTAAAAGAAGTCCCGAATGGGCACGCCAAAATATCAATATCGCGAGCTAGCGAATTCATAGAATTGACACCCGTCGAGACGTCGATTATCCTATATCACATGGGACTGTTCGGCGCATATCTTGATCATGAGTTCATACCGTGGTCAATGTATAAAGCCATCGCGGCAAATCCAATTATCCAAGTGTTCGCTGCAATTGACCAGGCCGATACACGTCATAAAAGGGGGATATGAATGTCCGATTTTAATCAGTTGAAGCGGGATATATTCAAATTTGGTGATAATTCCCTCTACATAGGTGATCAGGTCAATTTCAACGTGAGGCACAAAGACCAGTTTATCAGGAATTTCTTAGGCGAAAATCCTATCTACAAATCTGAAACACATGTTACACTAAGGCAAGTAGTTACTCATATAAAGAGTAAAATATGGACCGAACTAGCAGACCGGGACAAATATGGAAACTCAAGACCGCCCGCTTGGGATATCGTAACGAATGAAGAGGATATTGCAAAAGCACTTGATATTCTTACTGAAGAAGCCGTTCAGACACACACTTGCCCTGAAGAACTTGAAGAGTTTCTTAGCTATTTCCCATCCGACTTCAATCCATATCTTTTCCCATTGGAACCAAATGATAAAACGCCACTAGCAGACTATTCATGGAAGCCCGGGGTAAGCAAAAAGACAGGAAAGCCTTACTCGGGAACGAACGTTTCCAGGAAAAATGCTATTAAACTTCTCAAAGATGGCTATAATATCGGAATTGCCGGTACTGATTATGACAAGCTATCGATCATGGACAAAGACGATGTTCCCGCAGTTGGCACAAGTAAAAACACATTAGCCAGTAAATCGCGAAAGCAGATTGGAGAGCATCATTTTTATTTTACTGATGACCCGGTAAATAAAGGAAAGATTGGAAACTTATATTCCGCCAAACAAACCATACCAACAGGAAAGTATGGTGAAATCAGGGCGGTATGGGGTTATGTCGTCGCTTGTGGCTCATACGTTCCGTGCAATGAGTCAGACATTCTGGCGATGCCCGAGGAAGACAGACCATATGCAGGGCACTACCGATTATATCAAAGAGCCCTGATAGCATCGATTACATACAATGAATTACCAGCAGTCTACCGGGAAAAAGTAGAAAAAACTAGATGCGTCGACGTTGAGAAAGATAGAAAATTCAAAGATACTCAGAAAAGGGAAAAGCCAGTATACAGCGGTAAAGGAAGTGCAATATGGGATCTGACTCTTCATGATGTCACGGGCTTAAGAGATAATCCGGGGGTACATTTCCCCATACCCTCGGACTTTGGGCACGGATCTGACACTGGTACTAACTGTTGCGTGTCAAATGGGCTCCTTACCTGTTGGAGACACGAGGTAAAACATAATGGACTAACCGCACTTGCGGTCTATGCAGGCGTTGCTAACTGCGAAGATGGTATCCCTTTTCACGCTCATCATACTGGAATTAACTTTAAAGATCCGAAAGTTCAGTGGGGAATGTGGGAATACGCATATAAGCACGGCTTATTACCCAAAGGTGACAAAATCCCATCAATGGCTCTCAAGTATTACGCTGAGAGTAAAGGGATTGCTGCGAGGGTCACAGCATGACTACAGCAGCAACTTCGAATGGTGAATGTAAACTGGATCGTGATACATACAACTCTGTATTAGATAACCTGAAAGCGGAAGGAATAGACCCAGGCAGGGAAGAAGTAGACACCGAATTCAATTATAGCAGATGCTTGGAAGAAATTTCAGCTATCATACCAAGTACTGAATTGGATGAAAGGATAGTGCAGGCACTTGAATTTATTCAAAAAAACATCTTTACCAAGGAAGGAAACATAACTAAGATGGAGTTATTAGTCGAGAGTAAAATCTTAGATTATTTTGCAATTCCGAAGGGAATTAACCATCCAATTGGAAAGATTTTTCGAAGAGGGTATAATGATGCGTTGAAGGCAAAGAAGAAAGAAATTGCAAACCAAAAGAAGGCAATTGACAAACTTAAAAACTCAACATTTACAATAAGTGACGAGTTCGATGGATTATATCAAAAATCAGTGAGTTCAGTTGGGAACCTTATTATAGAACCATACTATGACCGAATCGCGGAATTCGTTTCAACTAAACTCAATACTGTTGTTTTTAATGGAAATTTATTCGTATACGATAGTGGATGCTATCGAGCGAATAAATATATTCCACAAGCAGAAGCGACAAGAGTTATAAGCGGGATAATGAAAAACGAGAATAGCCGCGACATATCAGGCCGATTAAAAGATTTGATGACTTTTATCGAAAACTGTAATATCGTGAATGAGTATCCATTCAATAAACACATAAATGCATTCCCTGTCAGGAATGGAGTAATCGTTTTTGACTTGGAAAACTACACTTTTGAGCTAGAAGAAAATCCAGACCCGAATATTTGGAAATTCGATTATGTTCTTGATGTAGATTACAATAGTGAAGCCGACTCATTTGTTATTCTGGATACACTGAAAAAATATCTATATGATAATCCAGAACAACCTTCAGACATGGATGAATCGAAAGGCAGGTATGACTATAAGGTAATTATCCAGATGGTAGCACAAGGGATTCTGCAAGCAATGGGTTATGGTCCGTATAAATCATTGTATTTGTATGTAGGGCAACCAGATAGCGGGAAAACTACAATAATTGACCTTGTTACTTATTTCATAGGGCGCAACTGCAGGTGTACTATCGGATTGAATGAATTTACTTCCGGTGATAAGTTCGTAATGGCAGGGAAAGAAGGGAAGATATTCAATCTACATGACGACCTTGGATACTTCAAGATGAGTGATTCCGGCACATTGAAAGCCATGTCGGGGGGATATGACCATAAGATAGAGCGGAAGGGAAAGGATAGGTACGATGGGCATATTACGTCAGTGGATGCATTTACAGCAAACTATCCAGCAGGATTTAACCGCAATATATACATTGACAAAGCATTTTGGGAAAGATGGTATTATATTTATTGTCCCAACCAGTTCGCAAAAAATGCAGAATTTAAGATAAAGACATTCACTGAAGAAAACAAGAGTGCTCTTCTTAATGTAGTCATAGAAACGATGGTCGATATGCTGAAAGCCAAAGATCTAGTCGTAAAAAAAGAAGAATGGACAGAAGTTCGGAAGAAATGGATGCAGGCGAGTAACATTCTCAACAGATTCATTGAAGACAACATGACAGCAGGCAGCAGGACTTCTTTAATGAAGGAAGAATTATTTACCGCTCTTAAAGCATGGTGTATCGACAACAAACAAGGTGAAGATCTGTTACCACAGCGTTCTTATGATTTAGCGGACTCGGTTGAATTATGCGGAGGCATAGGAGATGCACAACGAGTATTCAGAAACAAAGGCACAAATCCACACCATTGTTTTGTCCTGCCTTATAATTGGAAACCACTGTCCAGGTATAAGAAATATTGTCCCACTGAAGCATTAACAGACCAGGATTTCATTAATTCGTATATATGACAATCCAAAAAAATTAACTTTATTCTTACTTTTTTTCGTCTCGCTTCATAGAAAAACACAAAACTTGTTAAAAACGCTTAAAAACACATGAATCATAAATTTTTTACATTTTATTTTAATGGGTTTTCGATTACGATAGGCTTGAAAAAAGTGCTTTTTGCGATTATACGGGCACGCAAAAACGGCTTATTTTCTAAGCTATACAAAAAAAAATACTCACGCTTTTTCAATATGTTTTAATATATTCTAACATTTTTGTAGTTAACTCTTTAAAAAACAGTGAGTTTTTAAAATTCCCGTACGATATAAAACCCCCGTTAGTGCGTGAACGTAAGTCTAAAGTTTTTCATTTAGTTTTCGTAGAAAATGGTTTTCCTTTTTTTTAACGTTTTACTCTTCTGTGCAATTCTACTTACATTGCATTCGTTTTTATGGCAAACATTAAAATAGATTAGATACGTATAGTAATATCATATGGTAGACACGCATATAATAAATACTGCTAAGGGCAGGACGTATGTTTATATACCGTCTTTTCTTAGAAAAATGTTTGAATTAACAAAAGAAAGCAAAGTGGATATCACCACAGACGGCAAAAGCATAATCATAACACCAACGAAAAAGGAAGAGTAAGCATGAAAACTGGAAAATGTAATACAATGATAGACAACGAAGATAGAACGGGTCGACTTCTTCAGTTAAACTGGAATCGCATGTCAATGCTTTCAGGGTTAGAAAGAAGCACAAAAGCCGAAGACAAAGAAATGAGCGCGAGGATTAGTCTTCAAAACTGTTTTTCTTTAAAGGCTGTGGATGATGCAAAAGTTTTGAGGTTAATTGAGATGTCTTTGACACCTAAGTTAATCAAAACTATTGAGGCATTCGAAAGAATCGGAACGAAGCAATCAAAGAAAAGTAAAAAACGTAGCAATTAAAGGTGATAAGAAACTGGACCAACACATCCCAGAGCACGAAGAAGCAACAAAAACATCAACCGAAAGCGTTGTCGATATTAGATTCGTTACTAGCAATTTTGAGTATATTATTTTCTGAACGGAATGTTAGCACTGTTAACTTTATAAACTTAGAAAATAATATAAAGAAAAAAACAGACTCAACTAACTCAAAAAATAAAAGAAATAAAAAGTATTTTATTCTTCAGATAACTATTATTTAGTAGACAAAATAGACAAAAACACAATAAAATGGACAAAGAACTAGACATTTGAGGGCAAAAATGGCAGGAAGAAAATCTAAACTAACCGAAGAATTAACAGATGTATTTTGTGAAAATATAGAATTGGGTCTCTCCTATAATCTCTCTTGTCAGGCTGCAGGAATATCTTTTCAATCTTTTGATAATTGGATGAAGGCAGGGGCTGCAGGGAAGGAAAAGAAGTTGTGTGACTTTTACGATAAAGTCAGGGCTTCTGAAGCTACATGTGCTAAAAACTGCTTACAGCGAATCAGGGAAGCCGCCGTGCGTGGTAATACTACTAATGATATGTGGCTACTTGAAAGGCGTTATCCCGCGGACTATGGACGAAAAGAAAATATCAGTATGAAATCACAGACCGAGGCGCTGAACTATAATGTTGATATCCCAGCAACTGAAATTGAAAAGAAACGATCCTCGATACTCAAGGGAATACTTGGCGAGCTTGAAACCGAGCCAGTTGAAGAGGATAATAGAGAAACGTTCAGTCTCTGAGTTGGAACTGATTGAAAAAGACTGGTTATTTCTTGCTAGAGAAGAGCAACTTCCCCCTGATGAATGGGGGAAAGATGGTGTTTTTATATGGATGATAAGGACCGGGAGAGGGTGTGGGAAAAATAGAACTGCAACTGAGACTTTTATAAATGCTGTTAGATATGGCGGTTATAAGTACCCAAATTTAGTAGGTGCTACAGCCGACGAGGTCCGGGACGTTATGATTAATGGAGAAACCGGGATTTTAAAATGTGCGGCTCCAGACTTCTATCCTGAGTATATCCCATCTCTTAAAAAACTTATTTGGCCTAACAAGGTCGAGACTCACATTTATTATGGCTCCGAGCCTTCGAAAGGTCGAGGTCCGCAATCTGATTTTTTATGGTTTGATGAAATCGCTAAATATCAATTTCCCGAAGAAACGTTTGATAACCTCATGTTGGGCTTAAGGTTAGGTCCTAATCCTCTTTGTATAGTAACTTCAACTCCCAGGCCCACACGCTTTTTAATGGACCTCGAGGAGCGGACAGACAAACAAGGGAGAGCCTGCACAGTAGTAACGAGAGGCAGGACACAAGACAATTATAAAAATCTCTCTCCTGTGTTCATCTCAAGTATCATAAGCAAATATGAGGGCACAAGATTAGGCAGGCAGGAACTCGAAGGGGAATTTTTAAGTGATAACCCGGAAGCCCTATGGAAACGCTCAGACATTGACAATAGCAGAGTTAGACAGATCCCTGAATTAACTTATGTTGTTGTTGGCGTAGATCCTGCAGCAACTTCTAAAGCCGGATCTGATGATACAGGCATAATCGCAGCAGGAAAAAGCAAAGACGGGCATTTTTACATTTTGGGAGATTACACCTGTCATCTAACGCCTCAAGGATGGGGCGAAGCAGCAATTACAGCTTACCATAAACACCAGGCTAATGTGATTGTAGGAGAGACAAACAATGGCGGTGAAATGGTCCAACATACTTTAAAAACAATTGACCCAAAGATACCATTTAAAGCGGTCCATGCTTCGAGAGGGAAAGCCACAAGAGCAGAACCTATAAGCGCACTCTACGAACAGGGGAAAGTTCATCATTTTGGCACATTTCCAGAGCTTGAGGATCAACTTTGTGAGTGGGTACCGGGAGCAGACAGCCCGGATATTTTAGACGCGCTGGTATGGGCTATCACAGAATTAGAAGGTAAAACGCAAGCTGTAAATTTCAAACTCGCAAATATAGCGACAACGCGGGCGCGGCTCTAATGTCAAGAATGGTCAAAAAGTGCCCCTCATGCGGATCCGGTCTGATCCGAAAACGCTGCAGAGATGCTAGTCGACCCAAATACACGTGCGCACACTGCAAAACGAATTTCTCAAAACCGGTAGAGCATGAGGTCTACCCAAAAAACGATAAACCATATATTCCCAGACCATTGCAGAAATCCTTTAAATTGTGAACTATCCGCCATTGAAATGGCCGGCGTGCCGACAAATGTGCTGCCACGCTGAACTGGATATGACCTCACACTGGATCATAAAATTTCTTGTCTTTTGATTCCGGCATTCTCATATATTTTTTCAAGGTTTTCGGAGAATAAGGCCGCATTTCCGTCCACTCGTTTAGTAAGATGAGCCGAAATGATTTGTTTCGTGATCTTGGCGGGGGGTATTCCAGATGTTATAGATTAGAGGTTTGAAATCGTTTTGCATTTCAGTAAATTTACTAAAATGCAAATCGACAGTTCTTTTAACAGTCGATGGTTCTATATCATATTCCGTGCCTATGGATTCGTTCTCGCTGGAGAGGAATATGAAACAGGAAGCCACGATGCTTTAGCTAGTGGTAGTTCACAGATGAGACGAGGATCTGTTACAGACGGGACAAATATCTGTTACAAACGGCATAAATTGCCGAAACTAAAATAAAACAAATTGGGGTTCCGTTGCAAAAATAATTTTACTGCCTTTTTAGGCTATAACTATTGCTTTTTGTATCATTATTGACCTGTTTATGGTATATAAATATCCCATTTGTGATGTTTTTCACTGGTTTTGTAAAATAGCCAGATTTTTTGCAACAGAACCGGCTGAATAGTTACCTTTTTGTAAGCATTTGTATCTCTCGTCGTTGTAGCCGGCGATGTATCCTCTTTTGTAGCCTCCTTTGTAGCCTCTTTTGTAGTTTTTGGTCCAGTCGTTTTTGATGGCGGGGGCAGGAATATGAGTTAGAACCCCTTTTTGGCCATATTTGAGG
>JADGNM010000074.1 GCA_017883485.1 Methanosarcina sp. | reverse complement strand
TAGGACTATTTTGATATGTGAAATGATCGGATTAACAAGAAATTATGGTTATTGAACCATAAATCGGTAGAAAATCAAGGGGGGGTCGAAATGTGAGATACAAAGTTGGTTCATGGTTATACAGAATTATGCCGGGACAGAGGGGTTTATCCAGGGCTAAACAGGATTGTACAGGGTTGACAAAGAGTTGTACAGGGTTGATAGAGAAAGTTCGACAACTCATGAACAGCTCATGAACAATTCATGAACAATTCATAGGAACTCGTGATTTGGCCTATAAGCCAGTTTTCGCGTCTTTTGATCAAAATAAAATTTTTATGCCGCATGGGATAAAAAGTAAAAGCAAAAAGTGAAAGCAAAAAGTTTAAAGGAAGCGGATGCCTTTTGGCAGCTCGCCGATCCTCTTCCTGAAATCCTCTGGCCAATTCTCAGGGTTAAGCCCTTTCTGGGCAAGGAAAGTTGCAGCCCATCTTTCAAGCCCGACGCCCGAGCAGCCTGACCAGAGTTCTTCTCCGGACTGGAGTTTCACATTGAAGCCTTTCGGATACTTATCTCCATTGATACTTACGTTCTGGAATTCGAGCCAATCGCCGTCTTCCCCGCGGTAAGGCAAGCGGGCTTCGTAATCGGTTGTCCCGATTACATCTCCTTCGGCAAGGCCAAGCAGCCCTTCCTGCGCCATGAACCAGGGAGTAACTCTTGCTTTTCTCCACTCGATGTCCAGAATGTCATTAAAGACATGCATATAGCGCTCGTGAAGTTCTTCTGCGCATTTTACCACCTGTTCCTTTGTCCCGATCCAGACAAGTTCTATCCTGTGGAACTCATCCACCCTTTCGATCCCGTGGATTCCGCCGCTTTCGTACCTGTGGGAAGTCCCTGACCTGTCAAAAACTTTGATGGGAACATCTTCGTTGGGAAGAGTCTCCCCTGTCACGTACATCCAGAAAGGTGGGCACTGAGCGTAAGCCATGCCTCCGATAGGCTCTCCGATCTTTTCCTTGATCAGCTTTGTTGGGACTTCATGGGTTACCTTGTAATGATCGGCAACTTCTTCCCAGTACTCAGGGTCGCGGGTCTTCGGAGGGCACACATAATATATTTCGGGATATATTCCCTTGGCATGTCCGGATTTCATCCAGACTTCCCAGGTGACCAGCTTCGGGAAAATCATCTCCCTGTAACCCAGAGGCTGCAGGAGCTCATCGAAAACTATCTTTTCGAAAGTCCGAAAAACCTTTGTCGACTGAGGCCCATGGATCCATTGCCCGCGGCTTGCCCCTCGTTTGAGCCAGCCTTCCTTCAACATAGCCTGGGTAGGGTCTTCCTTGAAAGGATGCTCTTTGGATTCACTCTGCCAGAGCAAGTTCCAGTGCTCAGCCTTTGCCCCGTACTGCGCAGCCTCGATTTTCTCCTCAAGGAGCGTGAGAATCCTATCCGGAACCCGGTTTTTCATCTCGGCTTCCCCTACTTCCAGCTCGAGCAAGATACCGCCCTCGAGATTCTGCATGCTCTTTACATAGGGAACCTTAAGCGCCTTCAATTCATGTTCAGCCGGCACCAGTATGGTAAAGGACTCAACCTCAACTCCGCGAATCCCGATCCTGAACTTCTTTCCGAGCGCATCGGATAACTGCTTTTTGAGCCTGAAGATCGCATCATGCACTCTCACATACCTTCCGGACTCAAGCACGAGCTCGATCCTGTCCTCCCCGAGCTTCCATTCCGTAACCTTTGCTCCCTGTCCTTCAGGAGCCCCTTTAGTAAGAAGACTATTGTTTGCCTCTTCAATATGCGCAGCAATGGCATCCTTTGCAGGAGCAGGGTCTGCACTTGTTTTAAAATAAGCCTTTAGTTTAAACTGTAATTCCAAGATTTGGGCCTCTTTTGTTTATTGGATAAGTAATTATGAATTAAGATGAGGATGTAAACAGAACCTTAAGATTCTGTTTCTGATATAAATGCCTATTCTATAATCCAGAGAGGCGATGTCAAATTCGGATATTTGACCTACTACATTTATTCTGACTACATAAAAATCTAACTAGACATTTAAATAGTTAGCAGTTACAAAAAGAATTAGCTTCAAAAGGTACATATGGTACATATTATAGATATGAGAAGTCAAATCCAGCACGATGCTTACGTGAGAAAACTGCGGAGAAGCATACTATACCCCAGATGTTGCAGTTTTCATTGATTTGCAGTCCGCAGGGTCCACGAGCACGAAGAGATAGGCTGCCCTTTAAAATAAGATTAAGAATCAGAGAATTACAATCTAATACTTATCTGCCTGACTATCAAGGCTACCTGGCGATCAAGGCTACCTGGCGATCATGACTCTTTTTCGGAGACCTATTCCTCCAGTTTATCCTCCTCCAGTATATCCTCCTCCAGTTTATCCTTTAGTTCTTCGGCTTTTGCACTATATTCCTCTGCTTCTTTATTCCGGTCCAGTTTTTTGAGTAACTTTGCATATTCTTCGAATGTCGCAGCTACATCTCCCACGTAAATCGCGTTCTCCGGGTCTTTTTCAAGCAGCTTTGCACTTATGGGAAGGACTTTTTCAAAGGCTTCTTTTGACTTTTCATATTCGTCAGCTAAAAGGTAGACAACTCCGAGCTGGGTATACATGAGATTAGCTCTTGCCTGGTATTCAAGGTTTTCAGGATCGGAATCGATATGCTTTTGAAGAATCGGGAATATCGATATATAACTTTCGGCAGCCATCCCGTAATTTTTCATAGATTCCTGTAAGACCCCATTAAGGGACCGAGTTTCAAGGAGTCCCTTCCAATTTGACCAGTTTTCAGGGTCAATTTCGTACAGGCTTTCAAAGTAATCACGGACAAGGTCCAGGTATTCTTTTGCAATGTAATACTTTTTTACACGGGTAAAGAGCACTACCTGCATCTGGAGTTCTATGGCCAGCATCTGTTTAACGAGAGGGTCCTCTTCTTCATTTTGCAGGATCTTCCTGAAAACCTCTCCCGCGTTTGAATACTGCTGTTTTGCAAATTCCAGGTTATCGGCTCTTTCGAGAATGAGACCGAGTTCAGTGTAGGAAACTCCCAGGGCCTTTTCATACTTAGATTCTCCCTGATTTTCAAGCGCCATTTCCCTGCGCAGTTCAGTAATGCGTTCATGCAGCTGGATTGCACTTTCATACTGATGTTGCACTATATATTGGGAAGAAAGGTTTTTCAGGGTATAGATGAGATCTTCTTTGTAATCGATAATTTCCGGAAACAGTTTCACTACTTTTTCGTTTATGGTAAGAGCTTTTTCAAAGCAATCGCGGGCGGTTTCTGGTTCGAGAGACCTGTAGAGTTCTCCGATGAAATTTATGGAGTCTGCAATACCGATTTCATGGTCAGGATTTTCAGGGTCGGATTCAAGCAGCTTTTCATAGGTTTCGATCCCCTTTTCATAGTAATGTTTTGCAGGTTCCGTTTCCCCCTCTTCTGCATAGAGATGCCCGATCTGGTCATAAGCGGCAGCTATGTCCACCAGGATTTCCAGGTCTTCGGGGTCTTTTTCATGTATGTTCTCATAGATTTCGATTTCCTTCATGCGGCACTCTTTTGCATGTTCAATTGCGCCGATCTCTCTAAACAGTTTCCCAAGCTCAATGAAGTCGTCGGAGATATCATATTGAAAGTCCAGGTCTTCCGGCTTCTTCCCTGCCAATTCCTTGATGATTTCAAAGGCTTTTTCAGCATATTGATTTGCTTTTTCAATTTCCCCTTCTTCATAAAAAGACCTGCTGAGGATCTGGAGAATTTCACTCTGATTACGGATGAGATAAATGTCTCCGGGCTGCTTCTTGAGTTTTTCTTCCAGAAGCTCGATGGCTCGCAGGAGAGTTTCTTCAGTTTTTTCAATGTCCCCCAGGTCTGCGTACATGTCCCCGGATTCTTCATATAAGGAGAGGAGGTTATCAAAGGCTAAGCCGTTCCCGGGTTCTTTTTCAAGGATTCCCCGATAGATTTCTTCAGCCTGCTCGAAGACTTCTTTTGCCTCTCCGGGCTTTCTGAAAAGCAGGCAATATTTTTTATATTCCGTGATGTGTGTATCCAGGTTATCGTACAGTTCCTCGTTATTGGACTGGATTTTGAATGCTTTCCCATAATTTTGCACTATGCTGCCAACGAAATCGGCATACTTTTCATACTGCTGAGCTCCAACATGATAAGCCGAGATATTTTCCAGCGTTTTCAAATAATTCATGATGTATTCGAAATTATCAGGATCCTCTGCAAGCAGCCTCTCATAGGCAGCAAGGATATTCTCGAAATCCTTTTCATTCCTGTCGAAGAGCTCCTTTGTTTTTGAATCATTGTCCATTTCCAGGAGAGTTTTCACAGTAAAACCGATAGCATTATAGACAAGGTACTGGTAATCAGTATTCTCCGCATCTTCCAATAAGCGAGGGACGGAAAGCTCAAGCATCCTCTGGAACTCAGCAAGAGCTTCTTCCCTTTTACCTGAAGCAAGGAGAGCCCTTCCTTTCAACATCAGAGCCTGACTTAAGAACTCCGGCATATCTGCCTTTTCCAAAAGCTTTTCAGCCTTTGCAAGGTTTTCAAGCGCCTTTTTGTACTGCTTTTTGTCGATCTGTAAATAAGCATTATCGAAAATCCGATGTACTGTATCTATAAGCTGCATGGACATAATAATAGATGGGGAAACCGTGTATTATAATCTAACCATTATAACTTCCCGCCCGAGTTGCGATTCGGGAGCCTGCTGTCCGTTTCGGTCGCTTCGCTCCCTCAAGCGGACGAACTTATGGACAAGTAATAATTATTCTTTTTTTCACTCAAGAGGGTATATTAATACTCTATTTTTATATTTAGCTGTGCCCTCATCCCTCGTATAACAGGAATCCTGAAAAACAATTATGTATACCACGCATTATTTCCTCACGTTAAACAACGCTGCCGAAAAATTCCCTTATATCCGAAGCCACAAGTTCAGGTTCTTCCCATTCGAGGAAATGGCCGCCTCTGGAGATTTCTTTGTAATGGGTGGGGTTCTGCGTCCTCATTACCCATTCCCTGGGTGTGGGAAACATATCCTTCATCGGCATCAGAGCTGCTGTCGGAACCTTTATCCGGCCCCATATACCGGGATTTCTCACTGTCTCGTAATAAAGGCGCATGGAGGAGTTTATGGTCTGGGTAGCCCAGTATATTGTTAAATTTGTAAGAAGTTCATCTTTGGTAAACCTCTTTTCCACATCCCCACCGCAGTCGCTCCATTTCCTGAACTTCTCTACAATCCAGGCGGCAAGCCCGGCCGGGGAGTCGTTCAGAGCATAGGCAAGAGTTTGGGGTTTTGTTGCATGCACCTGGGCATAAGCCGCTTCTTCCTGCATCCAGGCCCGAACGTTTTCGACATAAGCTTTTTCAGCTGCAGTGAGGTCATCCGGAAGTTCTCCGATAATCCGCGGGTATGTGCCTCCAGTGTGCAATCCTATGACATATTCAGGGTATAAAAGCGCCATTTGGAGAGCAATCCCTGCCCCAAGGTCGCCTCCCCTTAACGCATATTTGTCATAAGCAAGTACGCCGGCCATGAGTTCATGGAAAATTCCTGCCATCTTCGAAACGCTCATACCGGGCTCATGTGACGCATCCGAAAAACCGTATCCTACGAGGGACGGGATCACAAGATCGAAGGAAATGCCTTCCTGCCCCTTCCCGGGCCCTGATAATAACGGGGCTATTTTCAGCATCTGGATAAACGTGCTCGGCCAGCCGTGAAGAAGGAGCAGTGGAATAGGGTTTTTCCCCTGACCTTTAATGTGAATGAAATGTATTTTTAACCCTCCGATCTCGGTCATGAATTGAGGAAAGCTGTTTATTTGCTCTTCCTGTTTTCTCCAGTCAAATTCGCTTCCCCAGTAGCTTACCAGTTCCTTAAGGTAAGAAAGGTTGGTCCCGTAATCCCATCCCGAATTGATTATTTCGTCAGGCCAGCGGGTGTTTTTGAGGCGGTTCTTGAGGTCGTCGAGTATGTCCTGGGCTATGTTGATTTTGAAAGGCCTGGTTCCGGTTTCCATTTGAATCACTGAAGGGAAGAATGAGGTTTTTTGGTTAAGGATTTTATGCTTGGGGTGAGGGACCGTTTGTTTAGTCCGTCCGGCTCAGTTTGCAGATGAGGGGACCAGAACGAAGAACGAGCAAGACTAAAATCGGCATTTAAAATCGGTTTTCTGGCCTCCAAAGTCGTATGACTATTTATCCGTATGTAAGGTTGTGTTTTTTATTTTACTGATTCGAAAGAGCGGCCCTCATGGATGCAGATCCCGGATGCAGTTCCGTTTGCTATGCAAACGGCCTATCCTTAAGAAATAGAAATGAAGAATCAGCATGTTATTCTACTGTCTGCGTTTTTCTCCAATAAGTCTAGTGTATCCATACATTTTTGTTAAGTGACAGTCATTTCCAAAATGCTGAACCACAGAAAAATCATATAATCATGAAACCTGATATGATATTAGTGAAATGATTTTGAATGAAGCCAGTAACTAAAGTCAATGATTATAGGAAAAATCAATAATTATAGGAGCAAAGCGGAGGAATATAAAAAATAATGCCTGCTCAACAGCTTAAAGACACTGACTATTACATAAGATTAATTAAGCACACCTGCCAGAGATCCGAGAAAAGTACAGTGTGAGCTATCTCTGAGTTTTCGATTCATATGTCCGTGGGGAACAAACGAGTGACAGCGATCTTGACTTTCTCGTGGAATTTGATGAACCAGGCTAAAACCTAACGTTGAAAAGTGCGTTCTTATGAAGTGGTTTCTTTATGAATTCTAAGGGATATAAAAGAGATTCGACCCAGTTTTTACAGGATATCCTTGAGGCCATAGACGATATTAAAGAGTTCACCAAAGGAATGGAATTCAACGAATTCTCCGGCGAAAAGAAAACCCTGTATGCTGTAATGAGAGCTCTGGGGATCATTGGTGAAGCAACAAAGAACCTTCCTAATACCCTTAAGAAAGAATATCCGCAAATCCCATGGAAGTTTATGACAGGAACAAGCGATGAGATAGTTCACGGGCATTTTGCGGTAGATCTTCCCACTATCTGGAGCATTGCAAAGAAAGATGTTCTGTCTCTAAAGCCTTTAATTGAAGAAATGCTGGAAAAAGCGGATACTATAGAAAACGCAGATGCACGCATTGACGTTAACCAGATCCGGCTTCTTATCCTTGAAAGAAAGGATGAAATAAAAGAAAGATTCAAAGCTGAAGTCGTAGGCATTTTCGGGTCATACGCTCGCGGGGAGGAAAAGGAAGGAAGCGATATTGATGTTCTGGTGAGATTCGGAGAAGGAGCATCTCTCTTTGACCTTGGGAAACTTGGGGACTATCTTGAAAACCTATTTGGAGTTCCGGTCGATGTGGTATCGGAAAGAGCCCTTCACCCGCTGTTGAAGGACGAAGTGTTAAAAGAGATGGTACCGGTATGAGGTCGCCAATTCTTTACCTGTCCGAGATGCTCGACGCCTCAAGAGCCATTGGGAATTTCACCCAGGGGATGGACAGGAAGGCTTTTTTAGAGGACGAGAGAACTCGAAGCGCAGTTACATTTCAATTACTGATCCTTGGAGAAGCATCGAAAGCTATTCCTGCAGATATAAAGTCGCAAGCTCTATACTTGGACTGGAAGGGTATGGCAACCATGCGGGACCGCCTGATACATGCGTATTTTGATGTGGATTATAATCTTGTCTGGGATACTGGAAAACGAAATCCCTCAGGCTGAGGAAGGACTCGAAAAACTGATTGATGAGTTGAATTCCAATATGAGTTTTGATAACGGAGCTTAAAAACGGGGTTCTGATTCAAGAAAAACAAACTCAGGGGAGATAGCACTCATTATTAATCGCATTCCATTATGGTAGTAATCGATAAAAACGGAATGTTGACCCAAGGCTGTGAGTATGAAATCATCAAAACAATTGACGAACAGTAAAAAAGTACAAAAGGCGATAAGCATTAACCTGAAAAACAATTAATGTATAGACCACGTATTCAGGAGAGATCAAAAATGAAACCTGACATGTGCAATTTTTGTAAAAGTAAACTGATCGAAGGCAAGACCGAGTTTGTGGCAAAAGTCGGAGATCAAATTATTGCCATTAAAGATATTTCCGCCTATGTATGTGAAAACTGCGGAGAAGCATATTATACCCCAGAAGTTTCAAGAAAGATCGACATAGTCATGAAAAAGTTCCACGAATCCAAACTTCTCTTGCATGCAGTAGCTGCTGGAGAGCTGAGCTTTGACGAGATTGTTGCGTAACCCGAGTTAAGCTTCATGAGTGCGAGATTCGGTTCTTACGCTTGCTCTCTCAAGAGGTAGTTTTTGATTAAAACAGTTAAATCAATACTCTGGATGCTCCTTTTCCAGTACAATTTGTTGAAAATAAGGTCGCGTCTATTTTTCACAGTTTGGAGAGAGCGTCGTAAAAGTCTATTTGATTCCACAATTGGGATAAATTAATACCCTATAAGGTTAATGTGTGCCTCAATTCCGGGAAAATTCATCACATGTATTTAAAGTCGACTTTGCCTATTATCCAATTGTAGAACATGTTTGAGTTTTACGACGCTCTCTTTGGAAGCCACATCCTACTTTCAAAAAGATTGAAGAGGATTGAAGAGAAATGAAGTTAAAAACCTTTTCGGAGATTTCCATTATTTTAAGAATTTCGTCATTGAGGATTGGAATATCCTTTTTTACAGCATCCCACACAGCGTTAATGTCAACGCCGAAATAGTTATGGATCAGTTTATCCCTCATCCCAGCAATTTCTTTCCAGGGAATGTCAGGATACCTTACTTTCAGAGTTTCTGAGACATTTTTGATAGCTTCACCGACAATTTCGATTTGCCTGATTGTCCCATCCTGAACGAGTCATCTTGCAAGAAATTCTTCCTTAGTGAGACCTTCGGTATATTCTTCAAGCTGGGAAATGGAATCCAGTATATGGCTTAAATATACGGAGTCATCCCTTTTCATTTGGAGATCACTCTAGCTTCCTTTTTTATCCCGTCTATCAAATAGGGACTAATTGATTTTTCAGTAAGTAAATCAACCTTAATTCCCAAGTAATCAGAGAGCTCCATCTCTATTTTTACAAGAGTGAGCAGGCTTTTCTGTTCGGCAAATTCAACAAGGATATCGATGTCACTTTCGGGCTTTTCCTCTCCCCTGACATATGAACCGAAAACAGCTACTTTTGTAGCCCCATATTTTTCTAGAAAAGAAGCAATCTTTCTAAATAACTCCTCCCTTTCTTCCAAATTCTGCATACTTAGGGATAACAAATATATAATTTCACGTATTACTGTACCGATATCTAATGCTAGTTGAAAACTATCACAAGTGATAAAGGACTCGAACTTGATGCTA
>JADGNM010000445.1 GCA_017883485.1 Methanosarcina sp. | reverse complement strand
AAATTGTGAAAAATCGATTTCAGAAGTGATTCCAATCCCCCCAATAATAATAGATTCGAAAATATATAAAAATAAGTCAATGATTTAGGGACACGACCTGATTTGGCAGTGGCCTATGACCATTACCTCGCATTTGTTTGCGTTTGGAGCGGGTTTTTCGGGGGTCTTGGGACATTCATAATTTTCAAGCGATTTCATATTTATCACCTGCTGTTCTCTATAAAAACAAGAGATTATATATTGATCTTCTGCGTATTATGCAAAAATGGTATCTGTAAGCCTGCATGCCAGGTATATTTTTGCGGTCAGTTAGAGTTGATTGCAATCTCCAGGATGCAAGTTGCGGGAACACTGCCTTTATATTGGAAGGTCACGGCACATGTATGAAGATTTTGGAAAAATAATTAACAGAGGATTTTACAGCTGGGTTCGAAATCTGAAAATCTGTATTCCATTCATCCTTAACTTTCTTTTCGATGTTATTCTTTATGTTTTGTTCGCCGGTGTGATAGGCTATTTAATCTTTGTATCAAATGCCGGAAGTATAATTAATCCTTCTGCCCTTTCTGAGACTGAACTTCTTTCAATAGTATTGAAAGGACTCTCGGGAAATATCTTACTATCTGCACCTTTGATTCTCGTGCTCATCCTATTAGGAATGTTCGTGCAGTCCTTTTTCACAGCAGGGGCAATAGGAATGGCAAAAAAGGCATCTGAGACGGGAGATACTGTCCTGTCTGACATGGTTGTTTCAGGTTCTAAAAATGCTTTCAGGCTTTTCCTGACTGTCCTTTTAATAAGCCTGCTGCTGCTTGGAGGAATCATATTCATAGTGCCTGGAGCCCTTACAATCGGGAATCTGAGTGTATTGATCGAAGATCCGCAAGCCTTATCAGCTCAGGGTGCCGGTTTGCTAGCTATCGGAATTATTCTATGGTCACTATATGTACTATTATTAAATGTTGTGCTTTCCTTCACTTCATATGCCCTTGTAATCGATGAACTTGAACCTCTTGAAGCTCTAAGTGCGGGTTTTCACTTCTTTATGGAGAATAAGGTGGACGTCTTCTTCGTCTGGATTATCACTTTAGGACTGACTTCCATTAACATTTTTATCGGCAATCAATTTGGTTCTAATATTCTGGTTTCTGGGCTGACGTCCCTGCTTCCTATAGTTGTTATACAACCTCTGATAACTGTCTTCTATACTCGTCTTTATGCGAGCAGGAAGGGAAAGAAGCTCTACGATCCTGCAGATCTGCTTTCCTGTCCCGATAAATGCTGAGAGACCCTGATACGTATAATAAGTGCGTTTGCTTATTCACGCACTTATTCGCTTATATATTTATGATGTTGATTTTAAGCCCTGCCCAGTAATTTGCAAGCCTGGCATACATCTTCAGTGCAGGTTTCCCCGCAGACCCTGCATTTCTCTATTTTTGTGGGAGGAAGTTCTTTTGCAAGAGCTCCTGCAAGCTTGTCAAATCCACGGAGCAGGGAATATTTAGTTCCCGGATGCTTTATTTCAAAATTGTTCAGCATCTCTCGTACTTCTCCCCTTAAGGCTTCTCCTGCATATGGGCATTCGCTAAAGTCTACTGGCAGGGAATTCACAAGGGCGTAGAGTGCTACTTCTTTTTCAGGGATATTCCGGAGAGGCTTTGCCCGCAGCACAAGGCCTTCTACAGCCGCAGGTTGGGAAAACCTGACCATTCGGTCTACATCTCCTCTTAAGTGGTTGAGAAGAATAGTCTGTGCCTCATCATCCAGATTGTGCCCTGTGACCAGCTTCGTAGCCCCGATATCAAGAGCTGCCCTGTTAAGAATATTATTTCTAAGGACGCCACAGTAACTGCATGTGCCTTTTTCCCGGTCCGACGCTGCCAGCTCGTCCATGGTTACCCCATGTATCTCCATAAAAGATCTTATGATGTGTCGGACCCCCAGCATCCCGGTTAGGTTCTTTGCAGCTTCGAGAGAGTTAGAACGATACCCTTCTATCCCTTCGTCAACCGAAATTGCGACGATTTCTATATCCGGCCTGTTTCCCAGAATTTTGTGCATTACGTAAAGAACAACCGAACTGTCCTTCCCTCCGCTCAGTGCGACTGCTAATACGTCATTTTTCCGGATGCTGTACTCTTGCCGGATTGTCAATTTGATCTTTCTTTCAACGTCCTCCACAAAATGCTTCTTGCAGAGGTGCATCCCGGAATATTTCTGGAAAATTATAGCATAATGATTGCATTTTTTACATTTTATTGTCATTTAAAATCCTTTTTATTCCATTACCTGAAAATATTTGAAAAAGACCGATACTCACACAACTAATCTGTGGAAAATTTCTGAAATATTATTTTGGGAAGAGTTTTCATTTGTTTAATTATATATTGCAAAGCTCTAATAGGTCGTGCAGGTCGTGCCAGGTCCTGTTAGTTCCTTAAACATCTTGTTCATTTTATTAACTTGTTTTCGGTTTTTTTGGTCGTCAATTTGTATTCGATTGATGTTATATAATATGTCTAATATATATTCGTACATGGGGAAACGGGGACCAAAATCAAAGTTTACTGATA
>JADGNM010000444.1 GCA_017883485.1 Methanosarcina sp. | reverse complement strand
GTATCATAATATAAAAGTTGAACATGAAGTGAAAATATATATTGTATCAAAAAAATAAATTATGTTCTATTTTTGCATGGGGGTCGAAATGTAAAATCACCTGCATTACTTCTTCTTTTGTAGCCCCCGCCTGCAAGTTGACAACATTCGAAACTAGATTAAATTAAAATTTCAGGAAAAGTTTTGAGGGAGTATTGGGCATCTGATATTTGGGGATGTTGGGGGGTTTGGGGGTGTAAAAGATGGTATGGGTGTATAAAAGAGGCGTTTATCAGATGCCCAACATATAATATTTCGTACTAATATATAAAATTAATGATATAATTTGATTTTGCCGGAATGTACAAAAAGTCACATTAAAAATCAAGCACGATCAAAGCAATTTTGAAGATGTCTTTCTCCTGAACCGAAAGATTAACCTGAAACGTCAATTCAAACTCTGAGTATATTAGAGCAATGAAAAGATATCTGGTGTAATAAAATGATAATTAGAGCAGTAAAAATATAATGTAAAGAAAGGCCCAATTCTTGTTTTTGTACTGAAATTGGTTAATCGGAAAACAGTTTAAGCTTATTTACTTTTTTCCCTTCACCATGCCTCTAAAGTTTTTGTCGCTCAACAAACCTCTTACCCATCTCAAAGGCTTTCTCACAGTCTAATGGGAACACTTATGATCGCCTTTTTGCCTTCTCTTCTGGATCAAATAAATATTTCGGGGTGGCAGCATAAAAACCTATCCGAAAAGTAGAATATATCATGTTGTAAAAGTAATATTATACGTATAATTCAAAGTATCCTTTCTAGTTGTGAGGTTACTTATTGTTAAGTTACAATAGATCATGACACTTTTCAGACATGTTTAAGGCATACAGGAATTCTCCAAATGAAAACAAATAACAAATGGGTTGGGTCTATCGATGGTATTCAAGAAGAAATATACAGATGAAGACTTCCTTGCTGTCATTTCAGACGTGCCCTGTACAACAGAATGTGTAATCAGAAGGGTAGGATGCAGCAGGGCAACAGCATTGAAATTTCTGACTCTCCTTGAGAAAGAAGGCAGGATCTTAAGTATTGAAATCGCAGGCAGTTCAAATGCATGGATAAGAAAGAAGGAAGGCTCTACTATGACTGATGACGAAGAACGGGATTTAGACAAGAAAAGCCGTGAACTGAACTTCGCTGTTGGCATAACCCGCTGGGAGCAAACATTCGTACCAGACGAAAAAGCTGAGAAATTGCTCAAGATGATACCTTCGGCAGACTTGCGAAAGCGGGTTTACAGCTTCATTGAAAAATACGGGCTAACTATGGAAAGACATATGCTGATGATCGCATTCTACAGAGAACTTGTCAAGCCGGAACTGGATGACTACAGTAGTATTGAAGAGCGATATACATTGGCTGCGGACAACTTAGAAGAGAAACTGATACATGACATTGTGCACGGGAATATATTGGAAATTGGTAAAGGATAAAAAGTGAAAAAGTGAAAAAGAGAAGCATTCCGCTACAACCAACGGAATATGTTCGCGCCCTCGATATTATTCAATTTTCCTGTGTTTTCGGGAAGTTTTTTTCACAGAAGTTGAGGGTAGTTGCTGGAATTAAGCAACGGAGCAGTTTTCTATATTTAGGATGTTATTGAAGTATGGAACAGTACTATGGTGAAGTATGGTAATGCCTGGAAATACCATATTTCTGGTGTTTGCTGCACATATTGTTTGACTTCTTTATTTTATTGCTTTCTGTCGCCTTACGAACCTGATCCCCATATCATACGCTTTCTTACAGTCCTGAGGAAACACTTCTTCTCGCCTTTTTGCCTTCTCTGCCGGATCAAATCTATCCGCAACATACTTCGAATAGTCATCGAACTGATAGGTATCGGTACTGTACATTGTTTCTGAATATCCGAAAATTCTCGTTGCAATTCCTTCATTTAATTCCATAACCTTATAAAATCCAAAAAAATCTAAATGTTCTTCCTGAGCACCCATCGTGTAAATGTAACCGACAGGAATATCTTTATGATATAATGATATTGGTTGCGCAGAATAAACCAGGTATGGAAATATATATCGCTCCATGAACGACCTCATCTCACCAGTAGAGTTCCCAAGATAGATTGGTGACCCAAGTATCACTGTATCGGCATTTTCCAGTTTTTCCAGCACAGGCGTTAGCTCATCATTCATCGCACATTTTCCATAGCTTTTCCCATCTTTAAGTTTACAGGCAAAACAACTTGTGCATCCTTTAAAATTGAGCTCATAGAGATGGATTAATTCTGTCTCTGCCCCTTCTGAAGCTGCGCCTTCAAGAGCTTTTTCCAACAAGGTTGCTGTGTTCCATTTCTTTCTCGGACTTCCGTTTATTGCTACTACTTTCATGATCTTACCTCCATATTTCCGCTTTCCCAGGACTTTTAAAAAAAATGGATTTTTTTCCACATTTTCTTTAAGTGTATCCAGTAAATTGGATTGATCTGAGGCTTTGCCATCTTTCTTTAAATCTCTTCTTTTTCTCAAATAATAATTAGAAAAGACTATTTTGTTAAACATTTATTTCATTGCATTTAGAAT